>CAYTDJ010000089.1:0-8514 GCA_964436265.1 uncultured Chloracidobacterium sp.
GTAGTACGCGGTGGAAAGACAGAATTGCTGCCCGCAAAAGGCTACCGGCATTTTTAGTCTTCGGGCCAATTCAAAAGTACAATCCTAATTAGTATCGGCAGAGAAATTCCATTGATGCATTCGATCAAAAATTCGCTCTTTCGCCCGGACTGGTCTGGGTCGGCCTAAACCGAGCAAATTATCAAGCGAAAAAGCCGTATATCGATCATCCCAAACATCGGCATTGCCGACTCGACAATTGCATTCCTACTCCTTTGCTTTTGATGAACTGCAGAATGGCCGTAATTTCTCGGTCTGTTCTGGGTCATAGGCGTACCAATCTTAGGCAGATAGTTTACCGCTGCCCCTTTCTGGCCTTTTGCATTCACCTGACGCACTTTTCGGCCCGTTTCTGTATCGCGGGCAGAAGCAAGAGTCTTATGGTAATGATGCCAAACTTGGCCCAGCGCCAGTATCTTAAGAATTTCTTTCTCGCGTCAGTGTCTGTGGCAACGGCCCGGACCTCGTGGGCAAAAAGCGTCACGTTCGGTTCGATCTCTTCGGCTTCAATTGTCCAGGCGATCTTGACCTGATCGGGTTCGTTGTATGCCGCGAATTCATCAGCAGGTATCGGGGTAAATTTCACGTCGCCGAGCCAGGGTTGGCAAACGGCCCCGCACAAAAGCAGTTTGCCGGGAACTTCGACAAGCGTTCCCCAGCCGATATCGCGGGATTCTTCAAGCAGGCCGATCTGACGTCGTTTCTCGGCCGTTCCTCTTAAGATGAGCTTGCGGGCATTGATTATCAGCCGGATCAGCCAAATAGACTGCATATCGAATTCGTATGCGGTCTGCATCACGAGTTCTGGCGGAGCGTTTATCTTTCGTTCAAATCGTTCTACGGTATCAGGCTCCGGAATGAACTCGTCGAGATAGCTCATACTTTCTATTTTCCATCGATGGACGACTTTAGATCAGTCAAATGGATTGCGGTCGAGATGACTTCTTTTTGAAACGACACGGTTACCGGAGATAATTGACACGCTCGACGGAATCCCGATCAACTCTGGATACACTTGTCGTTTCCGGCGAATGTAAAGACAATAACTGCGTTTTTACTGATCAAACCGAGTCCAAGCTAACATATAACTCATTTTGCTTTACCAACGCCGCCGAGCTTTGCACCGAGCCAGGTCATCGGAAGGTAAGCAAAGACGAGATCGACGACCTTGAACCAGAGCGGAGCTGGGATCATCACGTTTGCGATAATACCTCCCAATAGAAACCAACAGCCCATCCCGATCGCTATCTTTGACTTGTGGCTGGCGGCGATGAGCATCGCTATAAATGTTCCGACGAGCGGCCCCGCCGCGTGCCCGATAAGGGGAAAAATGAAGTTCTTCCAGCTGAACAAATGGATCGTTTCGGCAAGCCGTTGCATCGAAGTTACATCCGCACCTTCCGGAAGCGGAAACACCGAGTACCCTAGAGTGACCAAGCCAAGATTAACGATCCCGCCGATCAGGATACCGGCAATCACGGCAAGTATGTTTCGTACCATAACAGTAGTAAGTTGACTCAGATTTTGGAAACCGAAAGGACTTATAATGCGAAATTGCCATTAACACAAGGATTGAAGCTTCGATTGATAAAGGTCGGGCCCATTGTTTCCGTGCGATCTATAGTCAATATTGAGTCTGACATTTTCGTTACATACAAGATATTGTGCTTGCCTTAAAATCGGTTTTGATATTACATTTATTTTAGAATTAAAGGAGGAGAAGGGGTTTGCTTACAGGACGAGTTTTACTTTTGAACTTTTCGTATGAGCCGCTCGGCACCGTCGGTGTTGCGCGAGCGGTTTGCCTGTGGTTTCGCGGCGCGGTCTTTATCGAAGAACACGACGGCGAAAACGTCCTTCGTTCACCTTCGACCATTTTCAAAGTCCCGTCCGTGATCCGCTTGCGTCATTACATAAACGTTCGTCGAAACCGACGCGAAACGACGATGAAACGTGCCCGGGTCTATATTCGTGACCGCTACCGCTGCCAGTATTGCGGCGAGCATCGCCACGCCAAGGACCTCACTCTTGACCACATCTTACCTCGTGCTCAGGGCGGTGAGAGCACGCCGGCAAACCTTGTGACCGCGTGTGTGAAATGCAACCAGCGAAAAGGCAACCGCACGCCAGAACAAGCTCGCATGCCGCTGCTGACGTCGCAAAAACTATTGCGCCTCGGCCTGGATCATGTGCTTTTGTGCCACTATGCCGAGTCTCGTCCGGAATGGAAAAAGTACTTATTTATGGACAATTCGCATGAAGAGGAAATGGAAGAGTTCATTCAGGTCGCTGCCTGATACTTAGAAAGATCGCGATTCGTAGATACGGCTGGTCTTGCACCGGCCGTTTTCTTTTCTTCTAACACGGCTATTCGGTTGTCGAAACGAGAGGGCATATGAATCACCAAGCATTATATAGCGCCGGATCGTCCGAAAAACTGACGCGATCCCCGTCTTCCTTTCAGGAGTCGATCGCGATCGATACGAATACTCAGCCGGAGGTTAAGGCCTCGGATCAGTTGATCAAGTACCACCGCCCATCGCTTAAACTTTGGATCTTGAGAATTATTCTGAAATTAAGTAATATAGGGCTTCGAACATCAGACAGAATGATTCGGGCCAAATGGCCGGTTTCATTCTGTCTTTTTTATTTGTATAAGACTCGGCCTGAATAGGCCACTGATGAATTGGAGTTATAACATGTGTGCTAAATACAAAAATGTTGACGAGATCTATGATTTGCTAAGGTCGTTCGAGGATGGAAGCGTTGCGCGTGATGTTTGGAAACAGGCCGAACATCTCGTAGTCGCTCTCTGTTATTTGGAGGAACACGACCTCGAAACCGCTACCAAAAAGATGCGAGATGGGATCTTCGATCTGCTGAGAAACGGTTTCGGCGTTGACCTGACAAAAGAGATGCCCTATCACGAAACCCTTACCGTTTTTTGGATGCGGACCGTTTATGCCTATTCGCTTATGATGAAGGATGCGTCGCTGCTTGAGAAGGCGAACGGGATAGTTGACCTGTTCGATAAGGATTATCCCCTTCGTTTCTACTCCAAAGAGCTTCTTTTTTCTGATCGGGCTCGAACAGAATTCGTCGAGCCCGACCTTGGTTTCGAAGAGTATTTTGAGCCGGTCCTAACCGGGGCCGCATTATGATCGGCACACTCAACTTGATGTCCCGATGTAACCGCAGGATGGAGGAAACAAGTACAGTCAGATCTCTTCATCATTAAACTCACTCGTGCTCAAACCAGCCCGTCCGGAAGATTTAGAACCCCATATCGAAAAACAATTTTGAAGCTGCCGCAGTTTGCGGAGCTTCAAATGGTCGGCTGACTAATGCGCGTCTCTTATTATCGGATGATCACCAGTGTCATATTTCCGGACTCAGTACTTGAGGTATTGTGTTTGAGTCAAGTTCTAAACGGCCGCCAACTACACAAGATCGGGAAGCCCGGTCAAATGGCTGCAAAGCAGCGAGGGCAACTTTGGGTCTGATCTTATGTCCGAAAAGTACTCAGTGCACAGATCTCGATAAAAATAGTTCAAGATATGTATCGTGTACCACATCTTGCTCTTTGGTGTTAGTGCATCGGTACCATCGGACTCGCTGACCATTCCGTCAACGACACAATAGCCGCTTACTTTTCGCAGCCATCTTACGGCCCCCCATGTCTTTCCGCCGAAATCACCATCCGGTACGAGCATTTCGGGAACCTTTTTGAACGGAGCGGGGTCTTTGACCGTACCCTTTATTATGTCTGAGGTAATCATCGTACGTACCTCTTCGATTATCCGGTTCAAGAAGAATTGGACCAAAAGAACATCCTCTCGCTTATTTCGACAACCATATCCAACGCTGCTCGAAACTGCCCAAAAGAACGGCTCTCCGTGCAGCAAAAGCTTAAATGTATCCGATTGGATACTCTCTCTATGTGCCATCTTTGTCTCTCCTTTGCATTTTCAGAGAGAAACGTTTCTCATTCTCGATCACCGCCGGGCCCCTGTGATCCCCAGCTTGGTACCTGCAAAGAAATGCGTTCAAAACGACGAGAATCTATCACCAACTAACAATTTTTCTTGAATTTTTCGAGGTGTGTTAAATTTGTACGATCTTAAGTTCAGCTGCCTGAGCCGTATACCCAATGTCTGACGCGGATCCACAAGATGTAACCCAGATGCTCAAACGATGGAGCGATGGTGACGCCGAAGCCCTTGAGCAGCTAACACCAATCATCTACAGCGAACTCCATAAGATCGCTCGCCGTTATATGGGCCGGGAACGTGCCGGCCATACACTCCAGACCACGGCGCTGGTAAACGAAGCCTACGTCAGGCTGATCGATTGGAAGAACGCCAAGTTTGAGAATCGCGCCCATTTTTTTGGGGTCTCCGCCCAGCTAATGCGACGGATCTTGGTTGATTTTGCACGTAAACGCCCAAAGAGCAAAAACACGCCTTTCTACAAAGTATCGCTTGAAGAGGCCGCAGTGATCGCCGACGAAAAAGATGATGACCTCGTCGCACTCGACGAAGCGCTGAACGAACTTGCACAGTTTGACGAACGAAAGGCAAAGATCGTTGAACTCAAGTTTTTCGGAGGCCTTAAGACCGACGAGATCGCTCAAGTCATCGGCGTTGCCGAGATCACCGTGCTTCGCGAGTGGCAAAAGGCAAAGGCTTGGCTATACCTGAATCTGAATAAGGCCGATTAATGGACGCAAAGCGCTGGAAACAGATCGACAATCTCCTTGATGCGGCACTCGAGATTTCGCAGGAGTTGCGTGTCGATTTTGTCACGATGCATGCGGGGGACGATCACGACCTTCGCGATCAAGTCCTTGAGCTCCTTAAAGCCCAGAAGGACGCCGACCACTTTCTAAATGACTCAGCAATGCAGGTTGCAGCAAAAGCGATGGCTGAGGACGAAACGGAAGTTTCAGCTTTCGCGTTTATCAACAAGAAGATAGCTACCTATAGGATCGAACGCCTTCTTGGTGCCGGAGGCATGGGAGAGGTCTATCTTGCTCACGACGAAAAACTGAATAGAAAGGTCGCACTCAAGATATTGCCGGCGGAGTTCATTTCAAACGACGAACGCGTCAAGCGATTCGAACTTGAGGCAAAGGCGATCGCGAAACTGAATCATCCGGGTATTGTTACGGTATATGACGTCGGCAATTACGAAGGTGTGAATTATATTGCGACGGAATTCGTAGAAGGAAAGACGCTTCGCGACCTGATGGGCGGAAAGTTCAAGATACGCAACATTGTCCTGAATTCGATCCAGATATGCGACGCTCTGGCGGCCGCACATGCCGAAGGGATCATCCACCGGGATATTAAACCGGAGAACATAATGATCCGAAAGGACGGCTATGCAAAGATCCTTGATTTTGGATTGGCAAAACTCACGGACCCGGGCCAGATGACCCTGCGCGATCTTGCCGCGACCACCAAAGGCGTTATTATCGGCACGCCAGCCTATATGTCCCCAGCGCAAGTGACGGATGACAAGATAGACCAAAGAACCGATCTTTGGAGCTGCGGCGTCGTGCTTTACGAATTTCTGACCGGCAAAAATCCGTTCAAGGGTGCGAACCGGCAGGAAACGTTTCAGGCCATACTTTCAAAAGATCCGGAACCATGCAGCAGTTTGAATCCTGAGGTGCCAAGTGAATTCGATCGAATACTTGGCAAGCTCCTCGAAAAGAACCCCGATAGGAGTTATTTGTCAGCGGCCGACCTTAGAGCGGATCTCACGCTTCTGCGCCGCGAAGTTGATTCGTCAACGTCATGGGAAAGCACTGGTGCAGGTCGTTTCGTCGGTTTGAAAAAGCGGGGATATGCGCTCTATGTCTTTGCTGCATTTGCCGGTTTGATACTATTTGCCGCGGCCGCAGGCATATATTCATATTATTCCGGCCGGCGGGACCCGGACGCGATCGACTGGTCGGCCGCCCGGAATGTTCCGTTGACCGACCTTCCAGGAACTGAATATTTCCCGAGCATCTCACCGGATGGAAAGGAATTCATCTATGCCGCTAAGAACGGTGATCGCTTTGACATATTTGTCCAGCGAATCGGCAGCAAGAACCGTGAGAACTTGACCGCCCAATCCGAGGCGGACGATACACAGCCTGCATTTTCCCCTGATGGACAATTCATAGCGTTCCGGTCTGAAAGAGTACCTAAAGGGATCTATGTGATGCGTGCATCAGGAACCGAGGTAAGACAGATATCCGATACCGGCTATCATCCATCCTGGTCACCTGACGGAAAAGAGATAGCTGTGAGTTCGTTCGGTCGCGACCAGCCAACGGTACGACCCGGCGGAAATAACTTTCTTACCGTGATCGACGTTGCTTCGGGTGCAAAACGCGACATTGCAAAGGTCGAGGCGTCTTTCCCCGCCTGGTCACCCAATGGCCACCGGATCGCGTACTGGTTTTATACGGGCACGTTTGGCCGGCGAGATATTGCGACGATCCCGGCCGGCGGCGGTGAACCTGTCATAGTAGCAAAAGATTTCGCGGTATCTAACTGGAATCCCGTTTGGTCACCTGATGGAAAGTACCTCTATTTTGTAAGCAGCAAGACCGGTAACATGAATTTCTGGCGAGTGAGGATAAACGAGATCTCAGGCCAAGCTATGGACGAGCCGGAAGCAGTGATCATCCCATCCAAATACAGCCGACATCTCTCTTTTTCAAAGGACGGAAAGAGAATGCTCTACGTGCAGACAAACGATACCTCGAACATTCAAGGGGTTGAGTTTGATTCATCTGCAGGCAAGACGCGGGGCTCCCCGTTTTGGATAACCCAGGGCGATCGCGAAGTCTCGCGTGCCGAACTTTCGGCAGATGGATCGAAGTTCGTAATGCGGCTGATCAACCGTGGTCAGGATGACATTGCAACCGTCACGCGAGACGGCCAGCACTGGAACGACCTGACGAACGATGAGCCATTTGATCGTTACGTCAGATGGTCGCCGGACGGCACCCGGGTCGCGTTTGTTTCAGATCGAAATGGCGGAGGACAGGTTTGGGTCGCGAATGCTGACGGCGGCGACATGCGGCAGCTGACGTTTTCTTCAAAAGAAACCGCCGGAACAGGATTCCCCGTTTGGTCGCCGAATGGAAAACAGTTGGCCGTTTATTTCGATGGTGTCACATCGCTGCTCGACCCTACCCTTCCCGAACGCGAGCAATCTGCGGAAACACTGCCGAAAGACCCGAAATACAGGATCGTTGTTTGGGATTGGTCTAAAGACGGGACAAAGCTGTTGGGGGTTATTGCCGAAGGAGAGAAGCGGCATATCGGCTATTACTCACTGGACACGAAACAATACGTTGTCGTGATCGAAGATGAAGATGCGGTTCCCTCATGGCTGCCGGACAGCAAACGATTTATTTATTCCATCGGAAACAAGATATATCTAGCCGACATCGAATCCAAGACTCCGCGTGAGATCTTTTCAAATCCTCAGGTCGATATCCGAAGTCCATTCGTAAGCAAAGACGGAAAGCTGCTATATTACACAGCCGCAAATGGGGAATCAGATATTTGGTTGCTGGATCTCACTGCAGAAAAATGAAACTTTGAAGTTGTGGCTTCGTTTATCCCAATTAGAATAACAAATGGCACGCTCGAACTTCACTCCATTCCGTCCCGCCTACCTCAGCTGTTGTCGCAGCTAGTATTATCTGCATTCAAAATTCGATCCGCTTTGGCCAGAATTATAAAGGCAGGGTCATTTTTCTTACCCGATTAGGTTATCATATCGTTTTGCATTTTTAGGCGTCGAATATGCTTAGATTTTTCAACACATTAACGCGTCAGCAGGAAGAGTTTCACCCGTTGGAAGACGGCAAAGTGCGGATGTATATCTGCGGGCCGACGGTATGGAATTTTGCCCACATCGGAAACTTCCGCACATTTGTTTTCGGCGACATTTTGCGACGGTATCTAAAACACAAGGGTTACGATGTAACACACGTTTTCAACCTCACCGACATTGACGACCGAATCATAAATGAGGCTGCGAAGCGCAACATAACGATCGATGAGTTCACGGCACCCTACATCACTTATTTCTGGGAAGATTTCGACGCCCTCGGCAACGAGCGTCCGGAAGTGACTCCGCGGGCAACGCATCATATTCCGGAGATGATCGACATCATTTCAAAGTTGATCGCGAACGATCATGCGTACGAATCCGATGGCTCGATCTATTACCGGATCGCAGCGTTTCCGGAATACGGAAAACTATCAAAGATCAACTTCTCGGGGAACATAACCGGCGGCAGCGAACGTATCGACACCGACAAATACGAAAAGGAAGATGCCCGTGACTTTGCCCTATGGAAGCTGGTCGGCGAAGACGAGGAACCTGGTTGGGAAGCACCTTTCGGACGCGGACGTCCTGGTTGGCATATCGAATGCTCGGCGATGTCAATGAAATATCTCG
>CAYTDJ010000090.1:0-2016 GCA_964436265.1 uncultured Chloracidobacterium sp.
CGTCGTGCCCGTTTCGTCATCGCCCAGAATCTCGCGTAATCTTCCTTGAGTCTCGGCGACGTCCGCTTTACCGCTGTTCGATCGGTTGAGCCAAAACGTAATTCCATAGTTTGGATTTGCCTTAGATCCGAGAACGAGTTCATCAAGAAGCGGTTTCTTGATCAATTGTTTGCCGTTCCATTTGCCGCCGCTCTTCAGAAACGACCCAAACTTTACCCATTCGCGAGCCGTCAAAAAGGCCCCGGACGGCAGATTTGGTTGGCCCTCCTGCGTATTCCATTGGGCGACCTTCAACCCTATCGGATCGAGGATTCTCCGCTTCAAGTAATCCAGAACTCCCTCCCTTTTGGGCGCAAGCTTCCGCCTCATCGCCTCTCCGAATACTTGAAACGGGACCGGGCCATATTCAAACTTTTCACCCGGCTCGAAATGGGAGACATACTTAACGGCTGCAGAGTAAGCGGGCGGACGGCCATTTGGTCCTACTTCAAGTCCACTTGTGAGAGAAAGCAATTGACGATAAGTGATCTTCGAACGTCTTGCGTCCGACTTCCACTCCGTTATCGTGTCCGAAACCCTTTCGTCGAATCCGCTGATCAATTTGTCTTCGATCGCGGCTGCGAGCATGACGCCCGAGAACGATTTCGTACCGCTCGCCAGCATCCAAGGCGTGTCTTCAGAATGTCCGTTCTGATACTCCTCGAAGATCACCTTGTCGCCTTTCATCACGAGGACAGACAGCCCTCGGTGTTCGTTCGAGTATCCGGCTCCCGACTTAAAACTCCCGTCGTTCAGGTCGATCTTGGATTGAGCACGCACGCTGCATCCGGCGGCGATCGTGCATAATGCGATAAGAAACAGAAAAGCTGCGGATCTCATTTTGATCACTCCATAAAAATAGCCGGCGACCCTGAAAATCGATCACCGGCAAAATGTGATGCCTATCAGCTATTGTCGCTGAAACTCTGGTGTTCCCAGTACAAGGCTCACGACCTTGAATACTTCGGGGTCGCCGCTCGGCTCGAGCAGCCGAGCGAGCCGGTTTCGAGCTGCACCCTGCTGGCCCGGTGCGCGCATGTTTGGAACTTCTTCCGCATCGTCGTCTACCTCGTTACCCGCTCTTACTTCTGGCAGCGGTTGTTCGATCTGCTTAACAAGAGACGCGCGGGTTGCTGGCGATATATCGCCATCTAGGATCTCTGCGATCGCTCGATCTAGGATCTTTTCCTTGTCCTTACCGGTGTATGACCTGAGGTCGACACGCGTACCCGGCACACGATTGCTTGCTATCGCAACAGCAAAATTAAGACGTTCGAGCAGTGCACCGGTGTTCACCCAATCTTCAGCGGTATCCGGATAGCCTGTCGGGGCCTGATAGCCATAGGGCACCTCGCCTAGTTTATTGAGCATCGCAAGCATTGCCGGGCCGGCATTCGTGTTTCCGCCCAGAGCACGGATCGAACTTACCGCCAGTTCGAACGGAGTCTTGATCTTCGATCGATAATTCGCAGGGGCGAAAAACTCTTTGTCGTTGAACAGAGCTCGAAGCGTGGTCTTTATGTCACCGCTCGACTTGCTGAATGCCTCCGCCACACGGTTTACAAGTCCCTCACTCGGATTATCGCTTACGAACTTGACTGCGAGTTTCTTTGCAATGAACTTCGCCGTTGATGGATGCTTTACGAGAATATCGATGACCTTTAGGCCGTCTTTTACACCGCCTTCATCCACCTTTTGTCCAAGTACGGTCTTAACACCTTTGTCGTGCCAGCGTTCGTTAAAGTAAAAGGCACCGCTTTCGACGTCATCCGGTATTCCGGCTTGTCTCTGCAATCGGTTCAACCTCTGTTCTTCACTTCCTTGGATCGTTGCAGCCGCGGCACGGCGATATCCCCGCGGATCAGAGATCGTCCAACCGGTAAACGCTCGCGCGACCTCCACTATGTCTTTCTGGGTATATCCGCCATCAACGCCAAGCGTATGAAGCTCCATCAGTTCCCGCGCGTAATTTTCATT
>CAYTDJ010000090.1:2116-8486 GCA_964436265.1 uncultured Chloracidobacterium sp.
TTACCAAGTGCGTTCTTTCTTAGGACATCTCGCTCGTAGCTAGGTATATACCATCTGACCGCCGCCTTTCCCGAAAAGACGTTGAAGTGGTTTTGCCAAAAATCGACCATTACTTCCTGTAGCTGACGTTCGGAATAGACCGCACGCAGGATCCGATTTGAAACTATTTGCGGCAATATCTGGTTTGCGGGCCTAAGATCGTATTCTCGATAAAGTTCCTGGATCTTCTGCTGCCGCTCACGCCGTTCCGTTTCGGACATCTGCTGCTCTTGAGACGGATCGGGCATCGGAGGAGCGTTGCGGTTCTGAGCGTTTGCCTGTGCCTGCCGGCCGCCCTCGAGCTGACGCAGAAGAGCGCCGGGGTTCGGGTACTTTGCAAAAACTTCCGCCGTCGACATCTTGAAGACCTCAAGGTTCTTTACCCTGTTTTCGGCAACTGAATCGTCGATAGAAGTTGGATTCAATTGCTGATCGATGTACTTTTGAATTCCGATCGCCTTGACCTTTTCAACGTCGCCCGGACGGGCCCCAAAACCGAGCCGGTTGAGTACATGAATGATCTTTTGTTCTTCGGTGAGCGACTTTGCAGCAGAGTTTCCAGTCGGTTTGATCGCCAGCACGGGCGAAGCGATCACCCAGATCAGAAAAACTGCGACGAACTTGTTTCGATATGTATGCCCTTCGAACATGTTTAGATACCTCAAGAAAACAAATACATATTCCGCGAAATGCGGTGTTATCTATTGTTCTTAGACGCGGAGGAATAACGATTAGGCGAAAATTCTTTATCCGCGCTCTCCGGAATGGAATACAACAATTAATGCATTCTCATCATCAAAATTTCCGGTTCATATTAGTTTTCGGCTAGAATATCGCATTAAAGGTCTCGAGAAACATGATAAAACGCTTTCGTAAACCAATTTTGATGGTCTTCGCGTTTTTTGCGGTCTCTGCCGTGAATGCCGACGCACAGACAACCACTTTTTCCGATCCGCTTGTTGATTTCACATTCGAGATCCCGGATGCACGGTGGAAAGTCGTCGCCAAAAATCCGTATGTAAATTTGGTGTTTGGCACGGCTAAGGAAGGCGACCTGGAGATCCGAAAGGTATCTGCACCCGCGAATAAGTTGCTGAGCGATGTCATCCGTGAAGACGAAGAAAAGCTTCAGTTCCTGCCAGGATATGTTGCCGGTAAGGAAGAAAATTTTTCCGGCGCTCTTCGCGGCTCGATCTTCAATTACGAATACGTGAAAGCCGGCCGTAACATGGCCGGAAGATTTTATTATCTTCGATCGGGAGAGAGTGTTTACGTACTACGTTTTACCGCCTATACGACCAATCTTCGTTCCCTCCGTGTCCAGACTGACGTAATGGCGCGAACATTTCAGATCACTAAAAACTAGGAACACACAACATTGATCTTCGAACCGGAAGGTAGGATATAACCCTTGCTTTCCGGTTTTGTTTTGGCGATCGTTCGCGTCAGCGATTGCATCGGCGTGAGCCTCATTGCTTCTGCCACATCGGCCGAAAGTGTTGATATCAACCTGACGTCGAATCGTTCCGCCTTTTTCAAGAGACTCCATGCAGTTTGCCCGTTCACTTGATAGCTATTACACAAGCGTTCTGCAAGGTCCCGGCTGTCAGCAGATTCGAACCAGGAAAGAAAATCGCTGCGGCCAAGGCCTTCCGGACATTCGGCCAGAAGCACAATGGTTCCGCCGTCCGTACAAGCGTGCGAGGCCGCCTCTAATGCCTTGTGCGCCTGGACCATATTTATGTCGTGGGGAAATCCGCCGCAGCTTGCGATCACAATGTCGCGTTTCTCGTTGACCGTGATCGTGTGTTTAGCGGCAAATTCATCACACGCTGCGCGATGAGATGCTTTCCAATCACCGCAATACAAGTCGGCTACTTCGCCCGCGTCGTTGATGGTGGTGCTAATACAAAACGAGATATCGATCTTCGATGCCGCTTCGACAAAAGCCTCATGGACGGGATTACCGTCCAAACGCCCGGTCCCGACCCCTGCACGTCGATCCTGTGACTCGCAATCGAACGCGAGTTTGTGCGTAGCTGAGATCGTCTGCCGCGATGCGAGTCCCGGACAAACGAGCTTTCTTCCGCCAGTGAACCCCGCAAAATAATGAAACGAAATGCCGCCGACCAGGATCACATGATCGTGTTCGGTGAGCGCTCGGTTCAATTCGACCCTAATGCCGCCCGTAGTTTCACCGACACGAACGCGGTTCATTATGCTGTTAGCATCGTGATCGAGCACTTTTATCCGCTGTGTGATGAATGGCGTTAGGATATTGTCTTTTTCGGCCTTCGTCGAAGTGCGATGGATACCGGTTGCGATGATCGCGCGAATATCGTGCGGCAAGGTCCCGTTCGCTATAACGCGGCGAACCAGTAAGTTCACCACCTGACCCGCCCCGGCTTGCCGTGTCGCGTCCGGGACGACGATCAGCACGGTTTGGCCCGGTCCGATTATTTCCTCCAGCTGCCGAGAGCCAATCGGTTCGTCGAGTCGTTCCCCGATCTCGACATCCGTGAGCGGACGCCTTTCGGACGCTCCTCCGAGCAATTCAAACTTGTCGGGATCGTATTCAAATGGAATTATGGTGCGGCCGTATTTTAGGTCGATAACGGGCATAGTAACTTGTGATCAGACCGCTTTGGCCGCACTGGAGGGAATTTTGGAATTCTTGGCGGGCTCGAAACAGCGAGTTCCGGTTTCGCATATATATACCGCCTCCGTTTCACGGGAAAGTGTTTCCATTTGAATGGTCAGATGGTCAATACCGAAACTGTCATGCAGCTTTTTTCGCACGACTGCGAGCAGTTCAGAATGTGAGACGGAATCGTCATGGCTAATATGAGCGGATAATGCATCTATACCCGAAGAGATGGTCCAAACATGAAGGTCATGTACACCTGCAACGCCGTTTGTGTTGACGATCTCACTTTCGACCGCGTCAAGATCGATATGCGTCGGCGTTCCTTCCAGCAGAACATTCACCGAATCCAAAATCAGCCTCCATGATCCGGCGATGATTATCAGGCTGATCAATATGCTCCCCAATGCATCAGCCCAGAGCCAACCGAAACCCACGATCAAAAGGCCGGCGATGATCGCCATTACCGAACCTAAAAGGTCACCCATCACGTGCAGAAATGCGCCGCGCATGTTCAGATCGTGTTTATGATCCGAGTGAAGCAGGTAAGCTGCAATGATGTTTACAATTAAGCCGCCAGCGGCCACGATCGTCATTTGTCCTCCGGCCACGTCCGGAGGCAACTGCCAGCGTCCAAATGCCTCGATCCCTATCCAGACGGACAGCAGAACAAGCGCGATACCATTAACGAAGGCGGCAAGGATCTCAAGACGATAGTACCCGTACGTCTTCCGCGACGTTGCCGCACGGGAGCCGAACCAGATAGCAGCAAGCGTAAGCGTGAGAGCGGCTACGTCGGTCAGCATGTGGCCGGCATCCGCGATCAATGCGAGCGAATTGGTCAGCCAGCCGCCGATCGCCTCGGCGATCATGTAACCAAACGTAAGCCCGAGTGCGATCTTCAAGCGAATAAGGCTGCCCTGCGACCGCCGTTCGTTGTGTGCGTGTCCGGCTCCCGTAATTTACCTCAAAACTAAAACTTTCGCAGCACCCTTGAATTGCGCAGAGAAATAACGAAACCTGCCCGATTTCCGCGGTCATCGCTCAGCTCGACCGCAACCTCGGAAAGCGGCGACGAGATCTGCAGCCTGAACGAACCATCAGGTCCGGCAAACACCTGATTTCCCTGCGATCGGACAAGCAGGCCGGGTTGAGTTCGCCCGCTGATAAGATATACGTTTCCTCCGACCGGTTCTACGCCCCAGCCTCCAACATCGATCGCGGGGCTTGAGCCGCGACGAACTACAGTGAACTTCCAGTGCGGATTCCATTCGCTGGTCTGTCCCGATCGCGAAGAGGATTTAATGCGCCAGTAATAGGTACCCGGCGCGAGCCCGGCAAGCCGGAATTCTCGGGTCGTCAGCGAACTCCTATCGACCATGATAGCGTCCGCGGCAAAAATAGGGGAACGCGACACTTGCAGGTAATAGCCTGAGATCGGAACCGTGCTGTCATCCTGCCAGGTGAATCCGACGCTCACACCCGCCCCAGTGTTATCAACCAATTGTGCTGCATCAGCCGGCGATGAAGGTTTCGGAGGCAACAGAAGCTGTTCTTTGTTTGTAATTCGCCCATTATTTAGAGACGCAAACTCGTTTTCGCTCAAGGTTGTCTTGGCACCGCCAACAGTGGTATCTACGCTTCCACGAGTGATCCTGATCTCGCCGCCATTCGTCTGAGCATCAGCGTTGAAACTAGCATCGGTCTGTGATCTTAGCGCCGTCTCAGAATCAAACATCTCGACGACGTTTTGCGCGCTTTCCGGCTGCTGATCGGTACGCACGTTCAATTGTCCGTCGTCCAACGACACACGAACATTTGCACCGCCGAAAATGGAGGTATTATTCCGGATAATAACCGTGCTGTTCGGACGTACGGTATATACCGAGCCATCGATCATCTGTACGATCGCCTTGCCGTCGGCCTGTGTCTGTATAGTGTCGCCGGCCGCTACATACGTTTCTTTGGTAACGATTATCGTCTCTCGCGTCGATGCCCGGGTAATGCGTACCTCACCCTCAAATGAAAGAATGCGAGCCGCATCTTTCGGCACGTCGGTTATGGCCTCCTGAAGGAACCAGTTGTTTCGCATTGCATACCAGACGCCAAAACTGATCAGCGAGATCAACACGACCGCAGCAATGAGCCCATAAATGGTACTGCGGCGGATTCGCCACCAGTCCAAATAGAACTTTTTATATTGCTGCTGTTGCTGATGTTGTTGATTGTGTTTATCCATCAGGACGCTTTAGCCGGCTTCGGGGGAATCGTATTCGTCTTCTGATTCTGTCGTATCTTTCCGGTTCGGGAAGATCAGGGAAAGCACTATTGCCGACGCGATGGCAAGAACTACGATGCTGAGCGAAATGTTAATGATAGCTTGCTCAAACTCATGGTTCTGATATCGGCGGATCAGATCGGCCATAGCACCGTTTCCGCCATCGCCTGTCAATAATACCAGACCTGCGACAAAAAGAGGGAGAAGCATTTTCAGCCCAATGAATGTCAAGATGAACGCGAGGCCGTACTTCAATAGATGGAAGCGGTCGGCGAGATCGGCCAATAGGAAGAAGAAGGTGCGTAACCCGAGGATCGCAAAAATGTTTGACGTATAAACCAGAAACTTATCGGTCGTTATTCCAAAGATCGCCGGGATCGAATCCACGGCAAACACGAGATCGGTAAACTCGACCACGATCAATACAAGCAGCAGCAGCGTCCCTGACCTTACGCCGTCTTTTACAACTACGAATTTGTCCGCGTCATAATGCTTTGAGATCCTGATGTACTTCGTGGCGAACCGGACTATGACGCTCTCATGAGGCTCAAAATTATCATCGCTGTCCTGAAACATTTTCAGGCCCGTGTAAACAAGAAACGCTCCGAAAATATATATGATCCAGTGAAACCGCTCAACAAGTTCCGCCCCCGCGAAGATCATGATCATTCGCATTACGAGCGCGCCCATTATTCCCCAAAAAAGAACCCGATGCTGATACTTCTTTGGGACCTTGAAGAACGTAAATATAAGTAGAAAAACGAACAGATTATCAACTGACAGAGAAAGTTCGATCAGATATCCGGTCAGGAACAGCTTGGCCTGAACCAGAGCCAGGTCCCAATCATTGTAATGCGTTCCGACCTGCCAATAGACAAAACCGTTAAAGGCTAGTGCCAACGAGACCCAAACCACGCTCCACGCGACCGTTTCCTTCCGAGTCGGGGCGTGCGACTTTCTGTTCACGATGCCGATATCCACAAACAGCGCTATCAACACTACTGAAAAGAAAAGCAGCCAAACCCAATAAGGGTGTTCGATAGGGGTCATACAAAATTCGGAAATAGAGAAGCTATGATAATTTGATTTTAGCCGAAAGGCGTCCGTGTTCCTATTGGCACACGGACGCGAAACGACATCAATTAGGCGTGCGTAGTGCTGAATTGCGGAGTGATAAGCGAAACGACACGTTCGAGGCCAACCGCATCGATCGTCGAAAAATCGTCCGGGATATCACTGTCAACATCCAAAACCCCGGCAACCATGTCGCCGCTAATAAGAGGGACTACGATCTCAGACTTCGATGCGGAGCTGCAGGCTATGTGACCGGGAAATTCGTCAACATTGGGTACGATAACCGTTTCCCGCGTCGAATAGGCATGTCCGCATACACCACTGTCGAATGCGAT
>CAYTDJ010000091.1:0-8390 GCA_964436265.1 uncultured Chloracidobacterium sp.
AAATGTGAGAACAAGGCTTGAAAGTATCTACGGTAACGCCGCGTCCCTGTCGATAGAAGACGAGAAAGACGAGGATTACAAGGTCGAAATGTCCTTCCCTTTCTCAACAACACGTGAAGGGGGGGAAGGTTGAACATGGAACAAGCGATAAAGATACTGATCGTCGACGACGAACCTTTCGCACGAAGATATATCCGCGAAATGCTGAAGGGCGATGCTGATGTCGAGATCGTCGGCGAAGCGGGAAATGGAAAGAAGGCGGGCCAATTGATTTCCGAGGCCGATCCGGATCTCGTCTTCCTGGATGTTCAGATGCCGGAAATGGACGGATTTTCATTGCTTGAAAGCCTTGATCCGAAATCACTTCCTTTCATAATCTTTACGACCGCATACGAAGAATACGCGATAAAGGCATTTGAATATCACGCACTCGATTACCTTTTGAAGCCTTTCGACCAAAAACGTTTTGCATCAGCGCTCGATCATGCGAAAAGATCGATACGAAGCGGCGATTCCGCATCATCGCAGATAATGGAGCTCTTATCATCCATAAAGAAGCCGAAACACCTCGAGCGGCTGCTCATCAAACACAACGGACGGATCGTGTTTGTGAATATCAAGGATGTCGATTGGATAAAGGCTGATGACAAATACCTTCAAATCCGTCATGGCGGATCGAAGCACATGATCAGACAGGCTCTCCACGCCCTTAAGTCACAGATCGACCCGGAGATGTTCGTTCAGGTGAATCGTTCTGTTTTGGTCAATGTGGAACGAATAAAGGAGCTTCATCCAATGTTCAATGGCGACCACGAAGTAAAAATGGCCGACGGTGCTACGTTCACATTGAGCCGCGGGCATAAGAATGAACTGTTCGGACTGTTGGGAAAGCCGATCTCCTAGATCGAAGAGCTTACGACAAGTTACCGTCATCCACGCCTTTCCTAGTAAAGATCACGACATTTTCGGTCATCTAATTATACAAACAGTTTACTCTCTGGTCAGACTTTCAACGTCTCGAAGGAGGTATTTATGGAAAGGGTCAGGGATATCTTGTTCTTCGTTTTCGGAAGCGTGTTGATAACGCTGTCCGTCTTTGGTCAATCGGCGGTCAGATTGGGTGAAAGATCAAAACAGGCTGATGCGGCACGAGCAGAAGTTCTCAAACTCGAGGAAGAGGGCCGTGTCAGGTCGCTCAAAGGCGAGACGAATTGGGACGACATGATCGCCGAGGGCGCGTTCATGATATCGCCGGATGGTGCGGCTTTCACTTTCAAACGTGGACAGGCGATGCCTTCGTTACCTCTTAAGGACTTCAAGATCACTGATTTGATCGCGCGGGTATTTGGTGATGCAGTCGTGGTGACGGGCCTCGCGTTGCTCGAAGGGGTCGCGAAAGATAACAAACAATTCTCGGTGCAGATGCGCTATACGAATATCTGGACGCGTATCGAAGGTTCGTGGAAGATAGTTGTATCTGAGCGAACAACTGTAAAGGACAGTTTTAAGTTAGCGGCCCAATGAATTTCAAAAAGTGATCTGAGTCCCTGCGGCGGTTCCTCAATTTGGGCCGCCGTAATTGTTTTTAGCGCCTGCGATACTCACTTGGGAACCCGCTGCAACCTGACAACTCCTAAACAAAAGCGTAAGATATCGCGTATAAACAAGGGAATCTTAACTAAATCCAGAATTTGCCACCGGCGACCGCCGATTGTTCTAAGATCAAGGAGAAATACACAATGAAGGGACCGTTTTTCGTGGCTGCGTTCGCGTTATGTGCGTTCGTGGGCACGGTTGTGTTTGCACAAACAGATATGAAACCTCCAGTTGCCAAAAAAGAGCCGAAGGTATTGAAGATCCACGGCTACGAGATCACTGATAATTACGCATGGCTGCGTGATAGGAATGAGAAAAAGAACCCGGAGATAATCAAATATCTCGAAGCGGAGAACGCGTACACAGAAGCTAATATTGGTAAAAATAAAGCATTCGTCGATTCGCTCTATAAGGAAATGTTAGGCCGCGTAAAGCAAACCGATATGAGCGTACCTTACAAACTTGGTGAGTACTGGTACTTCAATACGACGGAGGAAGGCAAACAGTACCCAAGGTATCTCCGCAGCAAAACAAAGGACGGCGCAAATCCGGAGTTGCTCCTGGACCAAAACGTTCTAGCCGAAGGATATAAGTACTTTGCGATATCAAATTTCGATCCGAGCGATGACGGAAATATGCTCGCATTCTCAACGGATACGACGGGTTATCGACAATACACGCTCCAGATCAAAGACCTGAAAACAGGCAAAATGCTGCCTGACAAAATGGAACGTGTGACAAGCATGGAATGGTCGCCGGATGGAAAATACATCTTTTATGGACAGGAAGACCCGGTATCCAAACGCACAGACAAGATCTTTCGGCATACGGTTGGGACAACCAGTGCTGACGAATTGATCTTTGAGGAAGCAGACCTGCTTTATAACGTTGGTATCGGCAGGTCCCGGGACAAGAAAATGTACTTTATCGGTTCGTATGCGAAGACATCGAACGAGTTTTGGTATTTGCCGGCGGAGACACCAACAGGCAAATTCAAGATGATCAGCAAGCGCCGCGAAGGCCACGAGTATTCGGCAGATTTTAACAACGGCGAGTTCTATATTCGTACCAACAAGGACGCTGAGAACTTCAAGGTGGTGCGGGCTCCGCTTAATGATCCAAGTGAAAAGAACTGGGTAGATTTTGTTCCTTACAAGCCAGAAATAAAGATTGAGGACATCAGCTTCTTCAAGGACCATGCCGTCGTTTCCGAGTTGGAGAGCGGACTCGAGTACCTTCGCGTTATGGATATGAAAACGCGGCGGGCTCCTGTTCGAATTCCGACCGAGGAAAGCGTTTACACGATGGGTCTCGGGTTTAATCCGGAATACGACACGGATGCGATCAGGTACGGCTATTCGTCGATGATCACGCCGCAGTCCACATACGAGTTCGATCTAAAGACCAGAAAGAGCACACTGATCAAACAGCAGGAGATCCCGAGCGGTTACGATAAGTCGCAATACGAGACCGCGAGACTTTGGGCTGTTGCACGCGACGGTGTGAAAGTGCCGATATCGATAATGTGGAAGAAAGGCACGAAACTCGACGGTAAGGCCCCGATGCTTCTCTACGCATATGGGTCATACGGTGCCTCGATGACGCCAAATTTTTCGACCGCAAGGCTTTCACTTGTTGATCGGGGAATGATGTATGCGATCGCACACATTCGCGGCGGTTCGGAACTCGGCGAGAAATGGCGTCAAGATGGGCGTATGTTCAAGAAAATGAACACGTTCAATGATTTCGTCGATTGTTCGAAGTGGCTTATAGACAACAAGTACACGTCTGCTGACCGACTTGTCATTCAAGGAGGTTCGGCTGGCGGATTGTTAATGGGTGCTGTCGTAAATCAGGCTCCTCAACTTTACAAAGCCGCCATCGTTCAGGTGCCGTTCGTTGACGTAATGAACACGATGATCGACGATACATTGCCACTAACGACGGAGGAATGGATCGAGTGGGGCAATCCGCGAGATGATAAAAAGGCTTGGGACTATATGTACTCTTATGCACCTTACGACAATATCAAGGCTCAGGCCTATCCGAATATGCTCATTGAGATCTCGCTCAACGATAGTCAGGTTCCCTATTGGGAAGGGGCAAAGTTCGCCGCTAAGGTCCGCGAGATGAAAACAGACAGCAATATCGTACTGCTGAAGACCAACATGGGGGCCGGCCACGGTGGGTCTTCAGGACGCTATGACAGACTCAAAGAGGTCGCGTTCGATTATGCATATGCGCTGACCCAGGTCGGCATATCGAAATAGAGTTACATTGAGACACATTGACTGGGCGAGCCATATGGCTCGCCCTTTTCTGCAAGTCTAATAGTGTTAAACAGATAACAAAGATTTTTCTGGCATAGTTCGTTAATTTGATCTATTATTGAAAGGTCTGGTTTGATAACCGGCCTCCGCTTCCACCCGCGAGAGCAGTTCCTTAGTTTTCCTCATCGAGTTCGATCGGTCCTGGATCTCCGTCTCCATTTGCATGGACAAAAACGAAAAGCTGACAGGGATTTACTTGCTTTTCCTGCTGCCGCTAGGTGTGGTCTCGGCAGCATGCGCGATCCTGTTTTTGCAATTACAAGAGAATATCCTCGCTTCGGTCTCACTATTTGTCGCGATCGTGAGTTTTGCACTGATCGTACGCAGGTATATGAGATATGTCGGCGACATCAGACGTGAGGCCGCTACAGCGGAGACCGCGGAGCGATTTCGTGCCGAGCAGGCGGAAACACACGTCGAAGAACTACAACATTACGTCGAGGAACTCGAACGCAGTT
Source organism: uncultured Chloracidobacterium sp. (assembly GCA_964436265.1). Lineage (GTDB taxonomy): Bacteria > Acidobacteriota > Blastocatellia > Pyrinomonadales > Pyrinomonadaceae > OLB17. Next base: position 4,385 of record CAYTDJ010000091.1, read on the forward strand.
CGCATGCCTTACGCGAAAGCAGAGAACGTTTTCGGCATGCCGCATATCACGACGCCCTCACCGGGCTTGCGAACCGTAACCACTTTCTGGAGTTGATCGCACCATGCTTGCAGAACGCAGCGGAAGAGAACGGGAATCGTTTTGCATTGCTCTTTCTCGATCTAGATCGTTTCAAGACCGTTAACGACAGCCTTGGACATTCAGTCGGTGACAAACTAATTGTAAACGTTGGAAAACGTCTGGTTGCCGTAACTGAAAACCGAGGCGTGGTTGGCAGATTTAGCGGAGACGAGTTCGCAATACTTCTGTACAAGATCAAAGATCCCGCAGAAGCCGTCAGATTTGCGGAAATGATATCAGATGAGATCGGATCGGCATTTGATCTCGACGGCCGTCAGATCTTCACAAGCGTCAGTATCGGAATAGCGGTCGGGAATTCGCGATACAAAGATCCGGAAGAACTGCTCCGCGACGCGGACATTGCGATGTACTACGCCAAAGAGATGAAAAAGCCGCATGTGATATTCGATCAGATAATGCATGCTCGTGCTGTATCACTTCTCGAACTTGAAACCGATCTTAGACTAGCCGTCGAGCGGCATGAGTTCGAACTCTTTTACCAGCCGCTTGTAAATCTGGACAATGTAAGTCTTGTCGGTTTCGAGGCGCTGGTAAGATGGAACCACCCTAGCCGCGGCCTGATCACGCCGGGCGAATTCATTGCCGTCGCCGAATCGACAGGTCTGATCGTTCCCATGACAACGCGCCTTCTCCGCTCAGCCTGCGAACAGGCGGTCGAATGGAAAGAAAGGGGAATAGCTCCAGATCAAATGGTGATGAGCGTGAATCTTTCGGCGGTTCACCTAGCTCAGCGCGGATTGGTGGACCAACTAAGGTCGATAATCTTCGAGACTGGGATTGAGGCTGAGCATCTTAAGCTTGAGATCACTGAGAGTGCGGTCATGCAAAACGCGGAGAACGTCATCGCCGTATTGAAGAAGATCAAAGAACTTGGAGTAAGGCTGAGCATTGATGATTTTGGCACCGGATATTCGAGCTTGAGCTACCTCCATCGTTTTCCGATCGACACTCTCAAGATCGATCGGTCATTTGTGAGTACGATGGAAGACGGTTCGGAGAATGGAGAGATCGTGAGGACCGTCATCGCTTTAGCAAAGGCGCTCAACCTCAGCGTGATCGCAGAAGGCATCGAGAGCATTCACCAATTCCATCAGCTTAGGATCCTAGGATGCGAGTATGGCCAAGGGTTCCTTTTCTCAAGACCTATTTCGGCAAAAGAGGCCGAGAACCTGCTCGCAGATGACAATCGCTGGCGCAACATCCTGCCCCCTAATGAGTTTGGCGTGATCGCCAGGAATCTGGAATACACCCACCTGCGTATTCAATAAGTAAATGAGAGTCCACGATGAGACCAGCCGGCTTGAAGAAGCCAGAAAAAGGTACAAACGAAGAAAACGTCATTCAGCGAAAATGAACGGCTTTTCGCCGAGCGGAAACTGATTTTCGTAAACGTTTGCCATATTAAGCAGTGTCGCTTCGGACCAGAAGTTTCCCACTAACTGTGTTCCGATCGGCAGGCCTTCGCTGGAGAGCCCGCACGGTACACTGACCGCAGGAACACCGGCAAGGTTTGCACTTACGGTGTAGATATCGCTGAGATACATGGCCAGCGGGTCGTCAGAGCGTTCACCGATCTTGAAAGCGGTCGATGGCGATGTCGGTGTAAGGATGACATCGCATTTCTCAAACGCCTTCACGTAGTCGTTTTTCACCAAAGCGCGAACCTTTTGAGCCTTTGAGTAGTAAGCGTCATAATAGCCGCTCGACAATACGTATGTGCCGAGCATAATGCGTCGTTTTACCTCGGCACCGAAGCCTTCCTCGCGAGTTTTCATATACATCTCGCGAAGGTCGTGAGGGCCTTCGGCCCTGAAACCGTATCGGACGCCATCGAAACGGGCAAGATTTGACGACGCTTCGGCCGTCGCGATTATGTAGTAGACCGCGATGCCGTATTTTGCGCAGGGAAGTTCCACATCGACAACAGTTGCGCCTAGGGATCTGAAATTGTCTAAAGATGCTTCAACGGCATGTCGAACTTCGTCGTCGAGGCCATCGCCGAACAGAGCTCTGGGAACACCGATTGTCTTACCCTTGATGTCGTCGTTGATCGTCGTTTCGTAATCGGGAACAGGTACGTCGGCAGAAGTAGAGTCGAGTTCATCGCGGCCGGCGATCACAGAAAGAACACGTGCGGCGTCGAGCGAGGTAAGTCCAAAAATGCCGATGTTGTCGAGGGATGATGCAAAGGCGACCAACCCATATCTCGAAATACGGCCATATGTCGGTTTAAGTCCAAATATTCCGCAGAGCGAGGCAGGCTGACGAACCGAACCGCCCGTCTCGGAGCCTAGCGAAACACGCACAACGCCGGAAGCGACCGCCACCGCGGAGCCGCCGGAACTGCCGCCCGGAACGCGCTCGAGGTCCCAGGGATTTTTCACACCACCGAACGCCGAACTTTCATTGGACGAACCCATTGCGAACTCGTCCATGTTCGTTTTCCCAACGACTATTGCGCCTGCTTCATTGAGTCGTTTTACGGCTGTAGCATCATAATGGGCCTTGTAATCGTGCAGGATGCGAGAGCCGCACGAGGTTCGAATACCCTTGGTGCAAATATTGTCCTTGATCGCAATAGCGGTGCCGAGGAGGGGCCTTGGTTCGGTCTGATTGCTGACCTCATGGATACGTTCGAGCGCATGTTCCCGCTCAATCGAAAGAAAGCTATTGAGTTGCGGGTTGAGCCGCTCGGCATTCTCGAGTGTTCGTTCAATCTCTTCGATGATCATCTCAAACTAATTTATAAAAACCTTGTCTATTAGCCAGTTCTCTCCGCGCTTTTCTGCTTCCACGCCTATCTTTCGTTCCTCAGTTCGAGTGTCGTCACGCCATAACAACAGCACCTGGATCGCGGTCCGGTTCGGAGAAATGTCCTTACATTCACCAACACGAAACGCCTTTGGAAAATCGGTCGTTCCTGTTGTGAACGGGTCGGTTCCTTCCTTTGACGATCTCAGTCTTTCAACAAACTCCGGCGTTAGAAACTTCTCTCGGAGTTTCAAATCGTCAGCCGTAAAACTCATGCTGTTTCCAATGTGAAAGGAATAAAACTCGCGCACGGCATTTCGCGAATCAGTACATGAAGACGATTCAAGATTCGGAATGCTGCATGCTGCAACACTGAGAAAGATCGCGAACACGACGAAGCCGAAAAAACATCTAGCAGGATGTACCGGGTAAACCATATGGCGTCGGCCATACCAATTAAAGATACTGTGTATCCTGTCCATCCAGTTTGAAGTCTTACAAAACTTTCGGCACCTGAAAATGCCCGGCAACACCGGACGGCGCTTCACTGAGAGCCTCGGCCTGTGTGAAAGATACATGTGGATCGTCAGAACGGCTTGTTTTCGTACTTTCACCTTCGGCGGTCAATCCGCCAAGCATTGGTTCAATCGTTTCAGTTTCGATCTCGTTCAATTGCTCGACATATTTCACTATGTTCGCCATTTGCGGCGAATACAGAGCGACTTCTTCGTCCGAGATCTCAAGGTGCGCGAGTTTTGCTACCTGTCTAACGTCCATTTCTTTCTAGTTTATCTTTTCAGATGCCACATACGAATATGTGTGTTTTCTCGAGAGGCAATTTGCTGCAGCATGAAGTACGGCTGTCCGCAGTTGTTCATCGCGAATACGAGCAGCCGAGTCTGCGATCTCACCGGGCAATTCCTCAAATCGATCGATCCAATCTTCAGATATCTTCCCTTGATCTGACCGGTTTATTACGCTGGGATCGACACGAAACTCGATAAGTTCAACCATCGATCTGCCAAGGGAATCGTTGATCTTAAACAGAAGCTGAGCGGCAAGCGATTCCAGATTCCGCTGCCAGGCCAATTCGGGAACTGCGATCACAAGCCGT
>CAYTDJ010000092.1:0-8339 GCA_964436265.1 uncultured Chloracidobacterium sp.
CGATCACCTATAAGCATGGTTGACCAAGCCGCGACAGTTAAGAAACGACCAATAAATGCTTTGTTCTATTTTCTATCTTTCGCGATCAGGCGTTCCGCGGAGCCATCGCCCGAGCCGTCAGTACCGTGCACGACGTAATCTTTAGGTACTGGCTGCGTCACGTCCTTTTCAAGCGTTGCATCTAGAACCTCGCTTACGAGTTTTGCCGGAATTATCTCCAATTCAGCACGAACGTCTTCCGGTATCTCCTCCGTGTCCGGTTCATTCTGCGCCGGCAGAACGATCCGGCGAATTCCGGCACGATGCGCTGCGAGTACCTTTTCCTTTATGCCGCCTACGGGAAACACCTGGCCAGATAGAGTGATCTCTCCGGTCATCGCGGTGTCGCTTCGAACCTTGCGGCCCGTATAGAGTGATGCCAACGCCGACGCCATTGTGACGCCGGCGCTCGGTCCGTCTTTCGGGATCGCACCTGCAGGTACGTGAAGATGAACACCGTTCTGTTTTATCAGTTCAGGATCGATGCCAAAATCCGTTGCATGCGACCATAGATAACTTCGGGCCGCCTGAGCAGATTCCTTCATCACTTCGCCGAGCTGACCCGTAAGAGTCAATCCGCCGCCGCCCGGCAAAAGGGTTGCCTCGATGAAAAGTACTTCGCCTCCCATCTCGGTCCAAGCCATTCCTGTGGCAACGCCTGCCGGCAATTCTTTTCTGGCTTCCTCCGGGTAAAACCGCGGTGCGCCAAGATATTCCTTGATGTCCTTAGCATCGACCGTTTCAGACACCGACGAGCCCTGGGCTACCTTTAACGCGACCTTGCGCGCGATGTTGCCGATGGTTCTCTCTAGCTGTCGAACGCCTGCCTCGCGAGTGTATCTAGCAGTCAAAAGATTTATCGCGGCGTCCGTTATCGACAGCTGCTCAGGTTTGAGGCCATTAGCTTCAATCTGGCGTGCGATAAGGTACTGTTTTGCAATATTCAGTTTTTCCCGGTCGCTGTAACCCGCCAGTTGGATTATCTCCATGCGGTCGCGTAACGGCATCGGGATCGGCCCGAGCGAATTGGCGGTCGCGATAAAAAACACTTTCGAAAGATCGAACGGCAGATCAAGGTAATTGTCCCGAAAAGTGTTGTTCTGAGCCGGGTCGAGTATTTCAAGAAGAGCCGATGCCGGATCGCCGCGAAAATCCGCCCCAAGCTTGTCGACTTCGTCGAGCATCAAAACCGGATTATTTACTCCAACGCGCCTCAAAGCTTGAATGATACGCCCCGGCATGGCTCCGATGTAAGTTCGCCGATGGCCTCGAAGTTCCGCTTCGTCCCGCATACCGCCGAGGCTCATTCGCTCGAACTCGCGTCCCAACGCACGGGCGATCGAACGTCCCAGCGATGTTTTTCCGACTCCGGGCGGGCCGACGAAAAGAAGGATCGGGCTCTTGGAATCCGGACGCAGTTTCACAACTGCCAGCGATTCGAGAATGCGTTCTTTTATGTCTTCAAGTCCGTAATGATCTTCGTCAAGTATCTTTCGAGCCTCGTTGAGGTCTAGCTTTTCTTCGCTCGACTTTCGCCACGGTAGGTCGAGTATGTATTCCAGATAGGTACGGATAACGTGGAAATCCGGAGCCGACTGAGGCAAAGCTTCCATCCGTTTCAACTCGCGTTCGGCTTCTTTGCGGACATCCTCCGGAAGGTCGGCGGTCTCAAGACGTTCGCGAAGCTGGCCGGCCTCTGCTTTTTCGCCAGTTTCATCCTCGCCGAGTTCCTTTTGGATCGCCTTCATCTGCTGCCGCAGGACATAATCACGCTGCGACTTGTCCATTTCGGTTTGAGCTTCGGTGGCGATCTTAGAACGGATCTGCATTATCTCGAGTTCACGAGCCAATGCTGCATGCGTTAGCGTCAGCAATCCATCGACAGTACTCGATTCGAGCATCTTCTGCTCGGTCTCTACCCCAAGGTCGAGCACCGAGGCGAGAAAGTATGAGATCTGAACCGGATCGGTTTGGGTCATGACCGCCATCCTTATCTCAGGCGGTACGTTCGGAAGTAATGCCAGAGCCTGTTGGATCAGGTTTTGAATGTTTCGCTTGAGTGCCTCGATCTCTTCTTCATCGACGCGGCGAAGTTCGGGCAGCACCTGTATCTTCGCTTTCAGAAATGGTTGGTCTTCGACCCATTCGACCACTTCGAAACGGTCCATACCCTGAACGATGAGCTGCATTACGCCCTCGTTTCGCATCATCCGTTTTACGTTCACGATGGTGCCGATCTTGTATAGGTCATCGAATGTCGCTTCGTCGCCCGTCACGTTCGGCGTCTTAGTTGTAATGCAAGCAAGTAGCTTTTCTTCTGTCCCTAGCGCTGCCTCGACGGCGCGTACTGACCGGTCGCGGCCGACTGCTAACGGCACGACCGTCTCCGGAAACAGCGTCGTGTTCTGGAGCGGAAGCACGGGTATTTCGAACGGCCCCGGAAACGGAGGTTCTTCTGTCGTTGTTTCTTCCTTGATCTGTTCGTCAGCCATAAATAACCCTGAGCTTTGATGCGATAATTACGGATCGTTCCGTCCGTTTTAAGACTTCACGGCTTTCTTGAGATGAATGATCAGCAACCCGTTTTCAAAGTTGTGTTCGATCTTTGCACCTTCGATGGATGCAGGAAAGTTCAGCGTTTTCTCAAAACTGCTATACGTTATCTCCATCTGATGATAAGTATTGCCTCCTGCGCAGGAGCGGTCTTTTCTGCAGCCCGCTATGTAAAGAGTGTCTCCCTGAACGTCGATCTCAACGTCCTCTGCCGAAACGCCCGCAAGCTCGACCTTTACAAGCCAGCCTTCCTCGGTCTGATAAACGTCCGCCGCCGGATACCATAGACGCCCTGAACGAACGTCTTTCGACGAGCCAAGAAACTGAAAGTGGCGATTGATAGATCTTGCCATTGCTGTTATTTCTTACCCCAGAACCCGGCTCCGCTCGAGATCTCCTCGAGCGTTTCGGCGATCTCCCTTTCGTCTTCCATTTCGAGAGCGATGTCCGCCATCGCGATGATGCCGGCAAGTTCACCCGTTTCAGCGACTACCGGAATGCGTCGGACTTGTTTATCGCCCATGATACGGATCGCCTCAAAGACAAAATCGTCCGGCTTAACAGAGAAGATCTCGGTTGTCATTGCCTCGCCGATCGGGGTCGACGCATCCTTTCCGGCCGCGACCGCACGGACAACGATGTCACGATCCGTGACTATACCGACAAGCTTTCCGTCCTCGACCACTGGTACCGAGCCCATGTCGCCGTCGCGCATCAACTCAGCGACTTCTCGGAGTGGCGTTTCAGATCCTGCCGTCCTTACATTCGAGGTCATGATCTCGCGGCAACGCATTCGCGCTTTGCTCACTGCTTCGCTCTCAGCCATTTCTATATTTTCATTTAGATAGAACGATAAAGCAAGAGATTTCCAAAAGAACCAGAAGGGACATATGAATTTGTGCGCAAATGAAGGGACCGACGAGATCGATCCCTCAAGCCGCATTTTTGAAAGTGCCAGGTTAACGGCGAACGATGATCGCTAAAACCTAAGCGCCACATTTTGCCCGTCAAGGACAAGATTCGTTGCCGTTATGTTGCGCAGATTACGGCCGCTGTAGCTTATCTGAATTTCTCCGCTTGCGTCCGCGTCACCAGAACCCTCGATCGTGATCCGAAGCGTGGTTTCGTCAAAATACGTCAGCTTGCCCGTGAACGTCGTCGAGCCGTCGATGCGAGACAGCGTGACGGTAGCATTGCCGTTCGTATCTACGGAAACCGAACCACGGATAAGGAAATCCGACGGGCGGTCGCCGATCTTCAGCGTGCCGGTTCCGAACTTCGACAATGAGATCGTCCTGCCTGTGATAGGTTCCGGGCCTTCATTTGCGGGAACGACGATTATCTCAACGTTGTCGGTCTGTCCGGCGCGAAGTGTTATCGGAACGCCTGTCTCTGTCCTAAAACGCAACTGTCCGCCGCTTTTGATCTCTGCCTGAAGTTCATAATTTCTTTGGCGGTTTATGTCACGAAACTCATAAGGCAGTTCAAACGTGAATGGAACCTGTCTGTTGCCGGTCGAGAATTTGGTTTCGGCAACGGGAGTACCGTTTGGCGTCGCCGAATCAACAAGTCGAACGGTTACTTCCGCGTTCGCGATCAGAGCGATCCGCTGGCGATAGGTTACCGTTCCGCGAATTACGTTCTGCCTCGGGAATCCTCCTCCTCCGCCAACAGGCACGACCGTGATCTCTACATTTCGCGGATTGCCTTGCGTTATTACCGGATAGCTTGTATCGGTGATGAAAAGCAAACGGTTTCCGTCGCGGATCTCCGCTTGGACCGCATAGCGGTTTCGTTCCTGTATCTTGCTGCGGTCATAAACCAGGTCGAAATCGAACGGCACTTGTTTGCCGTTTAGATCGACACGCTGCTCCGCGACGGTGATCGCTGATGTATCTTGCCGGGACACGTCGACGATCTTAACGTAAAGCATCGCATTAGCGGGTAGGGCCGAACGCTGGCGATATGTAACGGTTCCCGAAACCACGTTGTCCTGTGTTTCGACGTCGCCGCCCGAGTCGCGGCAATTGGCAGCTGTGTCCACGTCGTCCGCTTTTACAAATGGCCGAGCACCTTGTGTTATCGAATACTTTACCGTGCTTGTCTGTGACGGACAGCATAGAGCGTCGCGAGACGTGTAGCGGGCAAATTCCGCGCTGAATTCGGTTGAGTTGAACAACCTGATATCCCCGAGCGAACTGTCTCCACGTGCAGTCGAGAGTTCAGGCGAGAGTGTTCCGGCGAATCTGTCGCGGACGAAAACGAACCCGTTATACTGATTTGGCCGGCACATTCCATCGACGCTTACCATCGCCATAACTACGGTGGTCGCTCCGTACGTCTGGCTCGGTCCAAAAAGCGACCAGCCGGCACGTGTGACCGCGCGGTCAACAATGCTTTCGGGCGTGCGTATAGTCGCGCGACAGCGTTCATCTATCGGTACCAGGACCCGGGGAGCGTTCGGTACCGTGCCATTTGCGTTGTTCCAATTGTTAAGCGGCCGGTCAAGCCAGGATGTCTGGGCAACTGCGGCCATTGCAAGCATTAGTATCGTCAAAAAACTAAATGTAAAACGAGATCTCATAATTTCCTCCCTTTGATTCGCAAGTCATTGATCATGACGAAAATAGACGGCTCTCCCGCCGGTAAGGTTGATGCCTGGGCCGCGGGGTTTGGTTGGAACAATTCGAGCGTGGACAGTTTCGATTCTATCATCAAACGCAAGCCTATTGACCTTGTTCCGCTAATTGTTTCTTGATCTGAACAATGAAGGAGCGAACGGCCTCGGCCTCGCTTACGTCCGGAAATACCCTCAAGAAATCTTCATAAGTCGCGATCGCTTCTTTCAGTTTTCCTTGCCGTTCCTGTATCAGCCCGAGCAGTTGAAAGACAACGATCGCATCAGGCGCACCCGAAAGCTGTCTTACGGCTATCGAAAAGTTCTTGATGGCTTCATTATAAGCTGCGGCCGTTGCCGGATCGTCTGAGTCCCCGCCCAAGCCTTCAGCATTCTCTTTATAGAGCAAACCAAGTCCTGTGTATGCCTCGGGCTGAAAACCTTTTCCAAGCGTGATAGCGCGCATGAACGCCGCAACTGATCTCTTTTCGTCATCTATGTCTCTGTAGATTCTGCCCTCGATGACGAATGCTTCGGCATTTGTCGGACTGACTTTCTTGAGTTCGGCAATCGCTTTGAGTGCGCCTTCGACATCACCTCCCTCGGCTAGGATGCGAGCGAGCCCGACATGAGCCGCAATGTGTTTCGGATCCGCACCAATGGCTTTCCGATATGCTTCGGCCGCTTTTTGGCGGTCAAGCAGCGATTGCCGTTCGCCCTCCTGAAACGCAAGTTCGGCAGGGTTGGTCGTTTTCGAAAGCTTGACGTGAAAGTCGCCCTTTTGGGCAGGTAGAAGCGGCTTGGTCGCCTCGGAGAATCCATCCGCACGAACGCGAACCGCATGGCGTCCGGGTGAAACACTTCTTATTGTAAGCCGGCCGTTTTCATCTGTTGTGCCGTAACGTACTCCGTCGATCCATACAGCAGAGTATGGTTCGGTCAACACGGTTATCGCGCGGTAAGCCACTCTGGTTTGCCCGGTGACAATCACGGTGAACGTCAGGATATATACGGCCGTCACAATTGACGACAGCATCCAACCGTATCTAGAATTACCTTTCGATCTCATCGGCAAACTCCACCGTGATCACCTGTTCCTGCAAACGATTCCTGACAAAAGTCACGATTTCAGACTTGATCTTTGGAATATTCGTTGCACTAATATCATCGTTTAATGTTACGACAAGCCTTCGCTTAACTCCGAAGCTTTCCGCTTCACCCTCGATTTCTTCAGGATCCCACTTTGCGTCTCTGATAGATCCAAACCTCTGTTTCAATTCGGTCATTATCACAATGTCCGGATCGGTTCGATTTTTAAGAACCTCAAGATCGGCTCGTAGCTGCGATATCTCATTTTCCTGTTGTTCGTCTACCGATGAAATTATGCTCAGTCGATTCGCATAATCACTCTCGAGATTTGAGGAAAGTGTTGTCAATTCTGATTTGGGAAGGCTTAACTGAATGCAACTTAATTTAATGCCGCCAAGTCCGTACTCCGGCATTTTCATTTCTAACGACTCTAACTCGTTAGCTGTAAACTGCTTTCCAACAACATAGATCTTTAGTATGGGTGGAGATTTATCTCGATCTAACTGCCATCTGAGGGCTTGGCGCTCATCGGTTCTTACGACGGTCTCTATAAAGCCCTTTAGACCGCGGTCGAATCTAAGTTCTTGGATAACGCCGAAAAGTATGATCACACTGGGAATAGAGACCAAAACGGCACCCGCTATGACAGTTCGTTTCACGAGGACGGATGAGGAGGGATCCAATTCTGAACTTGTAGGAAACCTAAGAAACTTGGTCATCAGATAGGTGGCCAGGGAAATGAAAAATGCATTTATGAAGAACAAATAGAACGCACCCAGGAAAACGGTTGTGTTGCCTTTCGCAATCCCGAACCCCGCGGTGCAGATCGGCGGCATTAGCGCTGTGGCGATAGCCACGCCCGGTATCGCACTCGATTTGTTTTGACGTGAGCCAGCGACGACCCCGGCGATGCCCCCAAAGAATGCAACGCCCACATCGAGTAGCGTCGGTGTCGTTCTTGAAGTCAGCTCAGAAGTAAGAGCCCCTAACGGCGTAATCAGAAAATAAAGGGTACTCGTCGCTAGGGAGACCAGAGTGGCGATCCCGAGGCTTCGGATCGACTTTCTTAGGAGTAGTTTGTCGACGATCGCAGCTCCAAAACCGACGCCAAGAATCGGAGACATTAAAGGGGAGATCAGCATAGCACCGATGATGATCGCCGTAGAGTTCTGATCAAGGCCAATTGAGGCGAGTATCGAGGAGCAGACGAGCATCCAAATATTCGATCCCCGGAGCCCGGCGTTTTCATTGATCTCAACGGTCGTTCCTCCAATGTCCGTACCCTTTCTTATCGAAAAAAAGTGTGCGAAGGTTCTTACGATACGATCTTTCATCACACATTAGCCTATGCGAGTAAATTCTTCCGAAACGTCGGTTTCTACGATCACGTCTTCTTTGCCGTCCTGGTCCTTGTCCTCGGAGTAGAACAGTTTGATCAGAGGCGGAGCGATGATCGTGGTCGCAACCGCCATAAAAAGGACCGAAGCAAAAAACCTCTCGGTGATCGCCGCCATCCCAAGTCCGATCTGGGCTACAACAATTCCGACCTCGCCACGCGGTATCATCCCAACACCGATCTGCGCCATCTCACGCCGGGTCATTCCCCACGCACCGAGGCCGCCGCCGACAAACTTGGTAATGACAGCTGCGATCGTAATTACAACGGCAAGAACAACGACGGACGAGTCCTTAAACACAGATAGCTTCAGCTGCATGCCGATGTTTACCAGAAAGAAGGGCACAAGAAATTCGGTCACACCCGCCGTCAACTTATGCGTTACCGGTTCGTCTTCGGTAGCTTCTGCCAAGGCCATACCAGCGAGAAATGCCCCGATGATAGCAGCTACTCCGAAATAGAGGGACATTAGCGAAAGCCCGAAACATAGCACGAGCCCGATATTGAAAAATGGTTTTGATACCCGGAGACCACGCACTTTGGGGCCTAACCAGGTCATGATCTTAGATCCGAGAAGCCCGACAACCACCGTGAACGCGATCGCCAAACCAGCGGTTTTCAATATTCCGGCTGCCGTCAGTCCGC
>CAYTDJ010000093.1:0-8298 GCA_964436265.1 uncultured Chloracidobacterium sp.
GAAGGGAAATGCATCAGAGAAATGGAAGAAGGCGTATCAGACGTAAGCGAGACAAGCAAACTCGGCCGCTCGCGATTGGTTATTCTCGGGCCGTCAAACGCCGAAGTCTATGTAAACGATGAGCGTAAGGGAAGCATAGGCAGTTCCGGACGCGTCGTCATTTCTGATATTCCTGCCGGCCAACACGTTCTTCGAGTTGCGCGGTCGGGCGAAAAGGACGATGAACGAGTCATAGAGATACGCGAAGGAGCGACCGAACAAGTAATTCAAGCACAACTCCGTTCGCAGCGGGAACTCGGAAGTCAGCCGTCACCGTCCGAAGGGAGCACCAGCAGCGGTGCGGGATCAAGCATGATGCCCGGCATCGTAGCGTGCACCCAGTGCAAATCGAGATTCGCCGAAGGCGTCCGATTCTGCGGCCGATGCGGCAACCGTTCATTTGTTCTTGTAAGTCCGGGTGACGCTCCTCCCGGTACTTTTCCGTGTCCGAGATGTTCGTCGCCGCTTCCGGCAAATTCCCGTTTTTGCGGACGCTGCGGGCTTAGTATTACGCCGGCGATGATCCAGCAAACTCCTTCTATCCCGACCGGTTTCGTCTCTAGGACACCTGTCAATCCTCCTCAACAGGCCGAGCGTGTCTGCCGCCGGTGTGGAGGTGTATTCCCTGCGAACATTCGATTTTGCGGTAAATGCGGTGCAGGGCTTTCCTGAAACTTATCGATCCTCGACTCGTTAATTACCATTAACGCCCAAAATGCGTATAATGTGATGCATCACGCGTCGCAGTTTGACGAAAACATTGAGGAATCATAGATGAAGATCTGCCCGACTTGCCGAAAGACCTATCAGGACGACAATCTGAATTTTTGTCTCGAAGACGGTTCGATATTGACCGTTGCGTCAAACGAGCCGGCTCCGACCGTAATGATGAGCCAGCCAAGACCGACGGATCCAAGTCCGACTTTCGGATCGCCGCAAGGAATACAGTCAAGTTTTGGCAACAACCCTCAATATGCGCCACAGCCGAAGAAGTCTTCTAAAACGTGGCTTTGGGTCGTAGGTATAATTGGCATCCTTCTACTATTGTGCGGCGGCGGCGGGCTGCTGGGTCTTGTCTTCATAGCCTCTCAAACCGATGTCGCGTCTAACAATTCAACGCCCCCAAATCCTCCGCCGACAAACAAGGGAACCACATTTCCAAGCAACAGCTCTAGTCCGACGACCACGTCTCCTCCTTCAGGAAATGTTGAGGACATAGAACTTTCGATGTTCGTACAGAAATTCAGTATTTATGGCACTACGGAAATGGTAGGCGACGAGTTGATGATGGCGGCAAAGCAAAAGAGGTATTACTATGTCCTGGTCGCCCCCGACACGTATTCGACCGCGGATGCAACGGTCAGGGTAACCGTCAGAAACGTCGATAATGCCGATTCCAGTTTGGGTTATGGATTGATCTTTCACAGCGACCCGGATCCGCTTCAAAAGGATTATGCCTTTTTGATCGACGCGAAAAAGAAACGATATCGCGTTGTAAGGCACGACCCTACGAACGAGACGGCAGTCGTTCCCTGGAAATCGTCGACAGCAATTCGCGATGGATCACAGGAGAATACTCTGGAGGTCCGCGACAAGGGCAGCGATATCGACCTTTATATTAACGACCAACTGGTCACGTCGATAAAAGATACTTACGGCCATCCGGACGGTGTCCCCGGCCTATATTCGGGTGACGGCGTAAAGGTCGCCTTCAAAAAGCTTGCGATCATAAAATAACCGACGGTTGCGGCACCTTATGAAACGATGCCCAAAATGCGGCCAGCAGTACGGCGACCCCGACCTGAACTTTTGTTTGAATGACGGCGAACTGCTAATGCAGCTCGCCGATAGTTCGTTCGGATCGACTTTTGGCAGGGAATCCGGGCCGGGTTTTGCTGATGATGCACCGCCGACAATAATGATGAATGACCCGCGGGCGACCAACCCTACTGGCTGGTCCGGTCCATCGGCTCCTGTGCAATGGCAATCGCAAACCCCCGCTTATCAGGCACCTCAGCCGGGGCTAATTCACTTTACGCGTTCTTTGGATCAAACGCTGCCGACGGTTTCTCTGATACTCGGTATCTTTGCGGCGATATTTGTCTGTTGTTACGGCGGGCTTTGGCTTGGCCTTCCGGCCGCCTTGCTTGGTTTTATGGGATTAAGGAACGCTGATTCTGATCCGACCAGGTACGGCGGCCGCGGATTGGCTATCGCCGGCATGGTCCTTGGCGTCATAACTTTCATTCTGTCAACAATTTTCATAATATTACAGATACTTGGAAGCATTAGTTAGTTTTCATTATAATCCTCATAGATGCGTGTAACACTTAACGTCGTGGCCGGGCCGCAGACGGGACGATCCTTTACCTTCGACCAGCACGACACTTTCATGATCGGCAGAAGTGAGGATGCGCATTTTTGCCTGCCTCATGACCGGTTTTTTTCGCGTCACCATTGCATCGTTGAAATAGCTCCCCCGCAGGCATTCCTCAGGGACCTTGGTTCGACCAACGGTACCTTTGTTAACGGACTTCGAGTCGATTCGACGTATCTCAAACACGGCGACCGGATCCAGGGCGGTGAAACCGTTCTCGAGGTTCAGGTATCAGGAGACTATGATAGTCAGGCACCTCAGGCTCAGCGAAGTTATGAAAAGACCGAGCCCTCACTAATAACTGTAGCGTGTATAAATTGCGGATTGCCGGCACAGGCTGAAGCTTCGCGTCCCGACGCTCGGCTTTCCTATCTTTGTGAAAATTGCCGAGAGCAGCTAAAGAAAAATCCGCAGCCTATTCCCAACTATCAGATGATCAAGGTGCTCGGCCAGGGCGGAATGGGAAGCGTAATGCTGGCGAGGGCGGTCTCTGACGGCAAACTTGTTGCCATCAAGACCTTGCTCCCGGAAGTGGCGGTTAGCGAACAGTCACTAAAACGATTCTTGCGCGAGATCGAGGTCTCGTCTTCCCTTAGGCATCCGAACATAGTCAGTTATATCGAGCACGGAACGCACAATGGCATTGTCTATCTTGTAACTGAATATGTCGCAGGAATGGATGCCTCGCGGCTGGCTAAACAAAGAGGCGGAAAATTGCCATGGCAGCAGGTGATCAAGATCATCGAACAAACACTCGCCGCCTTGGATTTTGCACACAGCCTTGGATTCGTTCACCGGGATATAAAAGAGCAGAACATCTTGGTTGATGGGACCTATCCTAATTACATCGCAAAACTTACCGACTTTGGCTTGTCAAAGAGCTACAAGCAAACCGGAATGAGCGGCGTGACGATGGTCGGCGATGTCGCGGGCACGATTGCTTACATGCCTCCCGAACAGGTCCGCGACTTCAAAGAAGTTCGTCCGCCGGCTGATATATACGGGATCGGCATGACCGCATACAGTTTATTGACCGGCGCTCATGCACTAGATATTAGTCCCAATGCGGGCATCTCGGAGACCGTAAAAGCGATCTTCGAAAAACCGATCATTCCGATCGCGAAACGAGTTCCCGAGGTTCCTCTGAAAGTCTCTGCAGTAATAGAAACTGCCCTTGCAAAACAGGTCGAACTCAGGTGGCGAACCGCTGGAGAAATGAGGGAAGCTCTTCTGCGGGCGTCATCAGAATTCTAGCGGTCGGCTTTGGCCGGAACTTCTATTCGCGACGCCGCAACTATCAACCCAAAAAGCACCCATAGATGTCGAGCGTCTTCGAACGAACCGACCAATCCTTGAAAAGCTATTCCGGAAACGAGGGCAATTGTCATCGCCAAGGAGATCGGTTTTTTTGTTACTTCACCTAACCGAAAGATCATTCCGCGTCGGAGAGTCGCGATCATTAGCGCAAGAAATGTTGCCAACCCGAGGATCCCGGCCTGCCCCGCGATGCTCAGGAAAGTGTTATGACCATCCGTAAGGATCTGCATTTGTCCGGAGGGAGCCTGAAACCGGACATTTGCTACGCCCAGTCCGACGCCTTTCCCAAATAAAGGATGCTGGAAGAATGTTTCAAGTGCGTCACGCCAAGCTAGCAGCCTCTGGGTCGGATCAATTCGAAGACCAAAGAGGTCGAGCGTGAATGGGGACGTGCTTATAGGCCAGATCGAGAAAGCGGAAACTGCCATCGACACAATGAACACCAGCGATCCTGCGGTAAAAGCGATTCTGCCATATAACGGACGCTCTCTTTCGATAAACAAAAAGCCCACCCATAATGCGATGGCAAATACCAGTCCGCCGAGCCCCGGAGTTAATGTGAAGATCGCTGCAATGCCGTGAAGAATTAAGCAAAATGCCGTCGGCTTGTTTTTGATCCAGCCCAGCTTAAACGATGCCAGGATCAAGAAAATGCCTGCCGTCAGATAGTTGCACAACATCGCCGGGTAAAGGAACGTCGATTGGATCCTGGGGTAGTTGCCGACCGGAAGCGATCCATAGTGATGCAGAAACATGCTGTGCCATGGACTCGTTCGATCGACGTAAAAAAGGACGACCGTGATCGCCCCAATTAAGGAGACGGCGGTACTCGCTGTTATCCAAACAAGTATCGCCGACTTTAACAATCGTTCGTTTCTGACCACATTGATGGTCAAAACAGCCAAGCCGATCAGATATCCGATTCCCGCGAATTTGAGTACGCTGGTCCTTGGCACGATCGAGAAGGCCGCCGAAACCGCCATTGCAAGAAGAAAGGCCGCTAGGTATTTGTAAATGGGATCGCGGCAAAGGCTGGTCTTTCCGGATAGCCAGGCTATCGTGAAAAGCGATAATGTCAGTAGAAATATCCCGTCAGTAAGGGTCGTTTGCAGGCCCGAGAAGTTCATGCCCGGCTGCATAAAGCCAAGCGAAAAAACGAGAAGTAGAAAGGATCGTTCAGTCCATCGGATCACAGCGTTTTGGTAACCTTTGCAAGAGACCTCGGGGCATCCGGATCCAGACCCTTTGCTTCGGCCAGATAGGCAGCGAAAAGCTGGGCAGGAACGATGAAGGGGATCGGCGACAGGAATTCATCCAGTTCTGAGGGCATTCTAATTCCTCTCGATGAAAGCCCCGCTATCTCGTCATCATTTGTGATCGAAAGGGAATCGGCATTCAGTTCTCTTAGCCGATTGAGAAGATCGATGTTGCTTTTCTTTGTGACACCTGTTGGGCCAAACAGGATCACTGGAAATCGTCTCTCCACGATCGCCAAGGGCCCGTGAAAAAAGTCCGCTGAAGAGAACCTCTCGGCAACCACGTAACAAGTCTCCATGAGCTTCAAGGCTAGTTCATAAGAGTTGCCATAGTTCATGCCGCGTCCCACGACGACACAGTTTTCCATGAAGGCGTATCTTTGAACTATCCCTTCAACTTGTTCTTTAAGTTCAAGTGCTTTCGAGGTATATTCAGGTATTCGACTGTAATCAATGCGTTTATCGCCAACAACCGAAGCCAGCATGTAAAAATGAAGCATCTGTCCTGTATACGTTTTTGTAGCTGCCACCGATTTCTCGCGGCCCGCATGTATCAGCAATGTTTCGTCGGTAAGTCGTGCCATGGTCGAGCCGGCTTCGTTTGTAATACCCAGAGTAAATGCTCCCGCATCCTTTGCGGCCTCAAGTACGTGGTTAATGTCGTCGCCCTCGCCCGATTGAGAAACGCCGATCACGACGGCTCGTTTCAGCCTAAGTTTGGCGTTGTAAAGGGTATAAACGGACGGAGCTGACAACGATACAGGAATGCCCGTCGTAACCTCGAGTAAATATCGCCCAAAGAGGGCAGCGTTGTCCGAACTTCCACGTGCGACAAGAACGATAAGATCGATGTCTTTCTGTCGCAAGTAATCGCCGATCTTTACCAATTTCTCGCGTTCTGCGGCAATAGTTCGTTCGAGAACGTCCGGCTGTTCAGCGATCTCGGTGAGCATTAATGACATAGATTTCTATAGGGGCAAATGAATTGAAACTAGAGTCTATCAAATGACATTTACGATGGAAAAACTACTCGGAGTTGGTTGTTTCCGTGTCCGTAACTGATCCGGTTTCCGCTTTTTCTATTTCGATCGAGCTGTAAACTGAGTTGATCGCACCTCCCACAATAACAACTAGTGCGGTCAGATATAGCCATAATAATAGGATTATCACTGCGCCGAGAGATCCGTATGCTTTACTGTATGAATTGAAATATCCGAGGTAGAGTCGAAAGCCGTTCGTAAGCAGCAACCAAAGAGCTATCGCAACAATAGACCCCGGCGTGACCCAGCGCCATTTCAGCCGTTTGTAGTTTGGAAGCAGATTATAGATGACCTCGCAAACAAATAACATGACGAAAAGTATCGAGATCCATTGTATTGAGATCAGTATTAGCGGCGACGTGACCTCGATGCCGATCATCGCAAGGCCTGATCGGAACAACTGCCACCCGTAAAAAACGATCAGTAAGACGACCGCAGTCAGAAGAATGAAGATCAGGGTTATCCCGATCGACTGAAATTTTCGTTTCCACCACCACCGCGATTCTCGCAAGCCGTACACCGCATTAAGAGCGTTTCGAATACTGTCGATCCCTGCCGACGCAGACCAAAGTGTAAGCAACAGCCCAAAGGTCAGCTTTCCTGTCGAACTCGTCTCAACGACTTCCTGAACCGTACGCTGTACCAGATCAAACGCCGTGGCGGGCATTATTTGCCGAAGGTAGGCAAACATTTCTCGCTGCAGCCCTTCGGTCGAGTCAAGGATCAGCCCAAACAAACTCACCAGGAAAAACAAGAGCGGGAACAACGAAAAGGCGAAGTAGAATGCAACTTGTGCCGACCTGCTCAACAGATCGGCATCTAGTGCCTTTCGATAGCACTTAAAGAGGAATTCCTTCCACGGAAATTCAAATAAGGAGTCCATTAGCCGCGAGCCCGTTCGAGCAGCGTCATTGTAAGTAAGCTCAGCAGAACGAGTGATTCCTCATCGCCTGACATCTGCACTTGAGGCGAGAGCTGAAATTTACCCTCGAAAAATGCGGGCTGTTTCTGCAGCCTAGCGATCGGCGTATTATCCATCTTGGAAACCATGTATGACGGATTAAAGAAATAGCCCGTAAACATCCCAATGACCGGTAATTCGCCGACAAGGGCGTCAACGACCTTTATCCACCCGTTCTCCTCGTGGATCTGCATCACCTGGACGCCGCTCGGATCGCAGATCTCGTAATTCGCCTTAAAGATCGATCGCATACCTTTTCTTCGGACCGATCCAAGATACCGGCCGCTTGCGTCAGTGAAATTGTACTTTGCCGAAAAATCGATCACGCGATCGGCTTTGATATTAAAGAGGTGCTGCGTTTGACCTTCGTCTGCAAAGACGTTTATGTCTTCCTTAAGTTTGAAGAGTTTTTGCTTTACATAGCCGACCAGGCTTCCGTTTGCATCTCGAACATAGATCTGGCTGGCGATAGCCAGGATCTTGAATGACAGTTCTAATGGATAGTTCATATCTGTATTGAAGAAGGAAAGTAATTGAAAGCAATTTGACCGCGAGAATTCTAGGTCAATGCGGCCAGTTCGTAAACTCTGAAGAAATCCTAGTTAAGGACGTAAACCCTCGGCACGCGTGAATCTATCGAGCACGTCACTTCATACGAGATCGTATTTAAGTTTAGGGCAATATCTTCTGCTTTTATGGTGGCCTCGCCTTGGGATCCAATGATCGTCACTTCGCTCCCAACGCAAACGTCTGGAACATCCGTGACATCAATGGTCGTCCAATCCATAGAAATACGGCCAACGATCGGCGCCGTGCAGCCGTTTATTATACAGGTACCGACATTCGAAAGTGCTCGGCTCAGGCCGTCGTGATAGCCGATCGGAATTGTCGCGATCCTTGAGTCTCGTTTCGTCATAAACGTTCGTCCGTAACCAATGGTCTCGCCCAATGGCACGTCTTTCACCAAAGCAACCTGCGATTTGACCGACATTACCGGTTTCAAAACCGGCAGCGGAATTTCCCTAGGTAATACGTCGCCGCCGAGCCCATAAAGCACGCCGCCGAGCCGAACCAAGTTTCCACGCGAGTACGGATGGGCCACCGCCCCGGGCGAATTAGCCATATCAAGGTATTTTGGGCGATGACCCTGATCGTTAAAGATCGAGACCGCATGCTGAAATCTAGAGATCTGTTGGTTAGTGAACTCATTTTCAGAGAGTTTATCGGCAACCGCAAAGTGCGACATCAGTCCTTCGACCCTCAAATTTGAGCAAGCGACAAGCCTCGTGGCGAATTCCTTGACCTGAT
>CAYTDJ010000094.1:0-8275 GCA_964436265.1 uncultured Chloracidobacterium sp.
CTTCACCACCTGCCATGTCGCGGAAACGCGCGTGTCGTCCTGAGCGCCGGCGATTTGTGCGTAAACAACTGATCCACAATTAGCGATCAAAAATATGATCGTCAAAAGAAGAATAGCTGAATTCCCCTCGATTCTCCGTCGTTGCGGTTCAATTTTCATTTACTAATTCGTGGATCTGTTTAAGTTTGGAGAGTAATCTTTCCAACCGATCAAGCGGTAGCTGGTTCGGCCCGTCGCTCGGAGCTTTGGCCGGGTCGTTATGAACTTCCATAAAGATCGCATCGACGCCGCAGGCTACGCCCGCTCGTGCAAAATCTTCGATGTACTCGGCTTGCCCGCCGGTTGCTTTCCCTAATCCGCCGGGAAGCTGCAAGCTATGGGTTACATCGAAAACGACCGGCACACCAAATGAACGCATTATCGGAAACGACCGCAGATCGACAACAAGATTATTGTAGCCAAAGCTCGCTCCGCGTTCCGTGAGCAATATCTTCTCGCATCCGGCCGCCTGCAATTTATCGACAATATTCTTTGCATCCCAGGGAGCAAGGAATTGGCCTTTCTTTACATTCACCACCTTTCCGGTTTCTGCAGCGGCAACAAGCAGGTCCGTCTGCCTGCATAGAAAAGCCGGTATCTGTAACATGTCAGCGACGGCCGCGGCCTTTTCGGCCTGCCAAGGTTCGTGAATATCTGTAATGACGGGAACACCAACCTCCTCTTTCACCTGTGCGAGCACATCAAGGCCGAAATCCATGCCGTCGCCTCGAAAACTCTCAATTGAACTGCGATTCGCTTTGTCAAAAGACGACTTATAAACAAAGCCAACGCCGACCCGCTCGCAGATGTCCTTGATCGATGTCGCCATGAACATCGCATGCTCGAGCGATTCGACAACGCACGGACCAAGAATGAACGATAGTTCTCCGTCGCCAAACTTGACGCCGCCTACCTCAAATGAAAGGACACCAGCCATAAAAGCGAACAAACAACAGGACTTACAGGATATTGCAGGATAAGAACATTATTCAAATCCTGCCCGTCCTGTTCATCCTCGTATTTTGACTATGTAGATCTACTCGTCAGCTCCTACCTGAACTCTCTCAGTAACTTCGACCGGACGTTCGCTGGTTACATCGTGTTCGAGGTTTTCAGTTTTCAGTCGGTTCTCCCACGCTGCTTTTACAAATGACACGAAAAGCGGATGAGCGTCGAGCGGCTTCGATCTGTATTCGGGGTGGAACTGACAACCGATGAAATAAGGATGGGTCTCGCGAGGCAGCTCGATCATCTCGACAAACTTTCCGTCTGGCGAGACACCGCTAAAAACCAAGCCTTCTTTTTCAAGAACGTTTCGATACTCAGGATTGAACTCGTACCTGTGGCGATGTCGTTCGCTGATCTTGTCGGCACCGTGATAGACGTCGCGGGCCAGCGAACCTTCCTTCAATTCACAATCCCAGGCCCCGAGACGCATCGTGCCGCCTAGCTCATCGACATTTACGAGGTCACGTAATTTGAAAATGACCGGGAACGGAGTTTCTTCGTTGAACTCCGTAGAATCGGCGTCGCGCAATCCGCATTCGTTTCGGGCAAACTCAATACAGGCCGTCTGCATTCCCAGACAAATACCGAAATAAGGCGTTCCCGACTTTCGCGCGTACTTTATTGCCCGCAGCATGCCTGAGATACCGCGTTTGCCGAATCCGCCTGGAACTAATACCGCGTCGTAATCCTGTAGATCGTTCTCATAATTGTCCTTCATCAGGTTTTCCGATTCGATCCATGTCACATTCACACGGAGATCATTTGCCACGCCGGCGTGGGTAAGGGCCTCGCGGAGCGATTTGTACGAATCTTCAAGCTCAACATACTTTCCGACGATTGCGATCTTAACCGCCCCGCTGGATGGATCTTTGATGGTCGCTACGAGTTCCCGCCAAGCTTTGAGATCCGCCGACGGAAAATGCTCCATTAAGCCGAGGTCTTTTACGATCAGGTCGTCCAGGCCCTGTTCGTGAAAGGCGATCGGAACCTCATAGATCGTGGGAAGGTCGAGCGCGGAAATGACCGCATTTTCCTGTACGTTACAAAATAGAGCGATCTTTCGCCTCATATCGACCGAGATCGGCCGATCGGAGCGGCACAAAAGAATGTCCGGAGCGATACCGATCTCGCGCAGTTCGCGCACACTATGCTGGGTCGGCTTGGTCTTCAGTTCGCCGGCCGCCGCGATGTACGGGACAAGGGTCACGTGAATGAAGATCGCATTCCCGCGGCCCTCCTCGTTGCCCATCTGGCGGATCGCTTCCATGAACGGCAGCGATTCGATGTCGCCGACCGTCCCGCCGATCTCGACGATCTGTACGTCGGGCTTGTGTTCCTCTGCGACGGTCCGCACGGCTTTCTTGATCTCGTCAGTAATGTGCGGAATTACCTGGATCGTTTTCCCGAGATAATCGCCGCGACGCTCTTTTTCGATAACGGAGAGATAAATGCGTCCGCTGGTCCAGTTATTTGCCTGCGAGAGCTTGGCATGGGTGAATCGCTCGTAGTGACCGAGATCAAGATCGGTCTCCGCACCGTCGTCCGTGACGAAAACCTCGCCGTGCTGAAACGGCGACATCGTGCCCGGATCGACGTTGATGTATGGATCCAGCTTCATCATCTGGACCTTCATCCCGCGCGCCTCGAGCAAACACCCGATCGAACTTGCCGCGAGGCCCTTTCCGAGACTTGAAACTACTCCGCCCGTAACGAAAATATATTTGGTCATAATGTCTCCGCGTCTCCACGTCCTTCAGTGTCAGCGTCACCTGAGGCTTTACCTTCACGCTTTTTCTTCCCGTATCGGCCTTCTTTCATCTGCATCTGCACTTCCTTTGCTTTTGCAGCCTCCGGATTCATCAGCTCCTGTAAGGCGTTCATCGATGCCCCGAGCATTGTGGTGTTTTCCGCCGCACTTCGCTCAAATTCCTCAGCCGTCTTTGGTTTTTGGTTAGCCAATGCACGTATCCCTAAGATCGCTCCAACGATCAACAGCCCGAAAAACAAAAGACCCAGCCAATCGGACATAGCTCAAGCCACGATATCGTGGGCAGCCTCCTCCGCTTCTAGAATTCCTCTAACGATCTTAAGATCCTCTTCCGTATCGACTCCGATCGACCTGGCTGCAGCATCAACGACCCTGATCCTCGCTCCGTTTTCCAACGCTCGGAGCTGTTCGAGCATCTCGAACCTCTCCAACTTTGTCGTCGGCATTCTAGTGAATTTGAGCAGGTATTCCCTACGGTAAACATAAAGTCCGGTATGCTTCCAAAAATTAGAAAGGAGTTCCGGTTCCTCCTCTATCGCCCGGTTCGGGTTCCCGCCGTGTCTGAGCGCAGCCTCACGCGGCCACGGCACAGGCGATCGAGAGAAATAGAGTGCATGTCCATTATCACCGACCACGACCTTCACGTTGTTCCCGTTGAAAAGTTCCCCCAGGGAATGGATAGGCTCGCAGGTGGTCGCCATATCCGCCGTATCATCTTTTAAAAGCGCTTCGACTGCCCGATCGATCGTCGCCGGGGAGATCACGGGTTCATCTCCCTGCACATTAACGATGATAGAACCTTCGGGAAGGTCAAGAGCGACTTCCGCGATCCGGTCGCTGCCGGACTGATGGTCCGCTGATGTCATCTCCGCTCGATGTCCGCTCGACGTGACCGCATCGTATATTCGTTGATCATCGGTTGCGACGATCACTTCATTTACCGTCGCAGCCTCTCGCGCCCGCTCGACCGTGTGGAGGATCAGCGGCTTTCCCGCTATTTCCAGGAGCATCTTACCCGGCAGACGGACAGACGAATACCTCGCCGGGATGATCGCAAACACTAATTTTTTGGGATTTTCCCCGTGTGTCTCCACGGGCTTTTAGATTATATCGAAAACTGCCATTTCGCAAGGAGAAGATTCGGAAACTTGGTCACACGATAGTGTTTCGGTAGAATCCAAATCAATGCAGGAAAAACAGTTTGACGAAACAGACAGTACACGATCTGAAGTAAACCCGAACGATCCGCCATGGAACTCTGGTATCGCATTTCTTGTTTGGATAGGGAGCGTTCTTCTTATCTTCTTGGTACCGGGTCTCATACTCGCACCATATCTGCTTTCCAGCGGCGCGCAAGGTATGAACCGACACGAGATGGCCGATTTCGCGGTCAAAGATCCGACCGCGGTTCTCATTCAGATCGCTTCGATCGTACCCGCACATCTGATCACCTTTGCGATGTGCTGGATCGTCGTGACCAAGAACCGGAAATTTCCGTTTTTGAAAACTTTGGGATGGCGTTCCGGAGGCATGCGGTGGTGGCATTACATTGCGATTCTAGTCGCGTTTTTCGCCTTCGCCGGCACTGTCGGCTACTATCTTCCGGAACAAGAAAACGACCTTTTGCGGATACTGAAGAGTTCGCGGGCGGCGGTCTATCTTGTCACGTTTCTCGCGGTATTCACCGCTCCATTGATCGAAGAAGTCGTTTATCGCGGAGTACTTTTCTCGGCGTTTCAGCGGACTGCGGGAACACCGACAGCGATTTTTTTGGTTACTCTACTTTTTGCCATTGTCCATTTTCCGCAATATTATCCAAGTTTTTCCACGATGATATTGCTCACGGTCCTCAGCCTGATCCTCACCCTTATTCGGGCCTGGACCAATAATCTGCTTCCTTGCGTGATACTCCACTTGATCTTTAATTTGCTACAGTCGATCGCTCTGATCTTGAATCCTGAACTATATCCGCAGACCTCCTTACCATTGGACCAGACGGCTTGTTTGATGTTCGTTCCAAAATAAAAAGAGGCGACACTTATGTCGCCTCTTACTTGAAGATCAACGGTTCGTATCATTCGTTATCGGGTTTACCTTTGACGGTTACGGGTATTACCTCTCGTGTCGGTCCCGGCGAGCCAGCCGGCTCCATTTTGGGTGCAGGCACGTAAACTGGTGACGGATTGTAACGCGGTCCGCCATCAAAGCCGCCGCCGTTTCCGCCTCTTTCAAAACCGCCTTCAAAACCACCGCCGAACTTACGTCCCGTTGCGGGGCCGCCTTGAATCTCAGCAAAAGGCGGACGTGATCTTTCTTTGTCACCGCTGCGTTCTATCGGCTGCCGTTCGGGAGGTAGTCTCCGTCCGGTCGTGCCGCCACCACCGCCAGTTCCTGCTCCGGCTCCGCCGCCACCTGTCGGAGGATAAAATACGACCGGGGGAAGCTGATACCACCAGATGCTGCTTCCAAAGCCGTAACCATATGGTGACGACCACCCGTATCCAAACGGCAGGAAGCAATATCGACCAAACTGTGCATTGTAGATCCAAAGTCCGAAAGAATCGTATACATTCCAGCGGCCTCCAAGAAAGGAACGCATCAATGCCGTCCTAAGCTCCCGGTTCTTAAGCTGGTCAGTTGCTTTCGCGAGGTCCTTCGCCCGGTCCTTGCTCCAAAGTTCGAAACCGTCCTTTTCGTCACGATCGAATTTTGCGACGGCAACCGGTCCATTTGCTGAGATAGCCACTTTCCCGCCTTTGACCGTCATTCCGCCGACTTCGGCCTTCCCTTTCCATACCTCTAGACGGCTTGTACCGTCTTCAAGCACGTCAACACGATAAACACCGGATTCAATGATATTGACAGACGACTTCGGGGCATTAACAACGACTCGGAAATCGTTGGTCGCGAAAACCTCGAAAATAGCGCTTCCTCGGTCGAGTTTTAATTGGAGGTCTTCCAATGAGGTTGTTTTGAATTCAAATGCTGAATTGCCTGCAAGCCGAAGGTATGAACCCGGATTAAGGAGGATCTCCGCCTTACCGCTGGAATCGGTAGATACACGGTCTCCGACCTCAATGCTGTCGCCCTTAAGTAATCGGCCGCTCTTTCCGTTGAGACGCACTATTCCGACCGCGCCTTCAACGTGATTTACGCCTCCAGCTTCCGCTGAGATCAGCCACTTATCACCGGCTGCGGCCCTGAGAGTACGGTCCTGCGCGTAAGCGGCAGTGACGCCTAAGATCGCCAGCGAAACCAAACCGACAAATCCAAACAGTCGTCTTTTCATATTGTCTCCTCGGGAAGAGTTACCTCGATATTAAATATACTAACCGATTTCCGCAATAATTTCCGCAAAAACATCAATAAATATCATCAAAGGTGTACCGTGGGTTATTCCCGGATGCTTGAAAATAAAGGAACAACCTTTTTGTCATTTCCGTAATCTTATTGATGATATGCCGGCTCTCGGCGTTGGCTTTTATAAAGATGGCGACCTTTAACGATCCAACCAAATGTTTCGCACCGCTGGAAGTCATAGAGCGGATCTTGGAGATACGAAAGGAGTTCGGCTTCAGCGAAACGGTTTATGTCCCGAAAACAGAACAATTAACAGACGTCCTGGATTCGTTTGGGTTCGATATATATGCTTTCGAAACGGGAAATTCAAACATAAAGTATGGTGATTACCGCTCGCCGATAGTTCCCGGCGGGGATTTGCACCATCTTTCGGCAACCGCCCATTGAATTGGCGCGGTCGGAACCTAGGTAAGGTTCAACACAAAGTTCACGATCAACTGAAGTTACGCGGAAGGCGAAGCGGGAGACCGAAAACCTTCCGCCTTTTTTTTCACGCGGCCTTTACGATGAACAAGGTCCCGTCATCGTCAAGAAATTTGCGGTCAGTAAAGTCGGCGAC
The DNA here is from genome assembly GCA_964436265.1 of uncultured Chloracidobacterium sp. Classification (GTDB taxonomy): domain Bacteria; phylum Acidobacteriota; class Blastocatellia; order Pyrinomonadales; family Pyrinomonadaceae; genus OLB17. Next base: position 6,735 of record CAYTDJ010000094.1, read on the forward strand.
GTCCTTCCTTATATGATCGATCAGTCTCTTTGCAGAAAGGTCGATCCCGCTTAAGACCCTTGCGGCAAACCGTTCACGTCCATATTCCTCACCTGAATCATTTGTGGCCTCGGTGATGCCGTCGGTATAGATCACAAGGGTTTGTCCAACTTCGAATCGAATGAAATGCTGATGAAATCTCGCGTCATAAAACATCCCAAGCGGAGTGTCGCCATATTCGACATATCGATATTCTCCATTTGGTTTTATTAACAGCGGCGGATTATGGCCGGCATTCGAATAAACAAACGTACGATTCGTTTCATCAAGAATACCGTAGATCGCCGTAATGAACTGGTTTTCCTCTACAGAGTCCCAAAGAAGATTGTTGACCTTGGACATCGCCACGTGCGGTGCATAACCATCCTGAACGCTTGCCCGAAGGCTGGCCCTAAGAAATGACATCAAAAGTGCAGCAGGGATCCCTTTTCCAACCGCATCGGCGACGATGATGCCGATCTGATCATCAAAGATCCGTACCCAGTCATAATAATCGCCGGAAACTTCTTCCGTCGGGAAAACATAAGCACTTATGTCAAAGTTCAAAAGTTCCGGATCATGGTCCGGCAGGAGTTCGAGCTGAACCTGACGAGCGATCTCAAGCTGTGCTTCGATACGCTTTTTCTCGATCATCTGCTCGTGCAGCCGCACTTTTTCGATAATGATCGCCACATGCGAAGAAAGCATTTCCAGAACCGACAGATCGTCTTCTGAATACGCGTTGAGATGATCGCTCTCGAGGTCAAAAACGCCGATCACTCTCTCATTAGAAATGATCGGGGCGACCATTTCCGACCGAGTGCGGTTTCGGGCCTTGAAATAGCGCTCGTCCTTGTTCACGTCAGGCGATATGATCGGTTTTCCAGATTGAGCGACACTTCCCAGGAATCCTTCGCCCATCCTCAATCTGGGCTCGATCAGCTCGAAACTGATCTCATAGCCGCGGATGACCTTTGATTTGAATATGTATGGATCCTTTTGATCCGAACTCGGCTCGATAAGGTAGATCCCCGCCGCATCGTAAGGAAGCAGCGACCCGAGCGTGTCCATCACAAGATTAAGTACTTCGTCAAGGTCGAGAGATCTGCTGATCTCATTTGTGATATCCAGCAGCAACCGAAGCTTGTCGACTGTCGAAAGCTCACGGTCCGGACGTGGAGGCGAGGTAGGCGAGTTATTCATTTATCGGCCTTGGAAGATGTTTTCTTTATAGGAGTTCCAGAGTCGAGATACCTTGATCCGGTATTCGACCAGCGGGCGACTCACGTTAAAATGCCTGGCGATCTCGGCGGCGGTCTTACCTGTTTCAACGAATCGTTTTAAAGCCGTAAATGGTACCAATGCGGCAGCTCCCGTGCCGTAGGCTTCCTCTTCGATCTCGTGGTTGTAATCGCGTGCTATCGCCTTTCCTTGTTTATTCTTATTGTTTATCGCCAACCGGCTTGGTTTGTGGCCAAGAAAAACATGGCAGATCTCTTCCATTAGTGTAGCATTATGCCGAT
>CAYTDJ010000095.1:0-8265 GCA_964436265.1 uncultured Chloracidobacterium sp.
GGCAACACGGTCTCGATCTTTCAATGGGGCACAGCCGGTGATGTTCCTGTTCCCAGTGATTTCAATGGCGATGGTAAGGCGGATCGCGCAGTTTACCGGCCGTCTAGCGGTATCTGGTACATCTTTAATAGTGACAGTCTTTCGACAGTCTCGATCTTTCAGTGGGGCATTCCGGACGACAAGCCGGTAGTGGGAGATTACGACGGAGACGGAAAGTCGGATATTGCAGTATATCGGCCATCGACCGGCGTCTGGTACATCCAGCGAAGTTCCGATCAGACTGTTACGGTTACGCAGTGGGGAATCTCGACCGATAAACTCGCACCCGCCGATTATGACGGCGACGGCAAGACCGATATTGCGATCTTTCGCGACGGGCAATGGTGGATAAACCGTTCGTCAGCGGGCCTTGCGGTCTATGAATTCGGATTGCCCGGAGACATTCCGGTATCTGGCAATTTCGATGCTAACGCTTCGGCCGATGTGGCGGTCTACCGGCCCTCAAATGGTGTTTGGCATTTGCTCAGAGATCAGGACGGATACACTGCACTTCAGTTTGGTGTCGCAACAGACAGGCCGATACCGAACGCGTACTTTCCTCAATAGGTCGGCAATCGAAGGTCCGCTTCACACATCTCACGCGCGGAAATAAAGCTTTCAGCTTAGATTACTACCCATTCAGGTGGGGAAATCTAATGCGGCATCGGTTACATTCCCATGTGTCCGGCCGATTTGGCCGAAAATAATTCATACATTCATTCATAGACAAGAGGAGATTTTGCTATATGTCCCAGATCGAGACCCTTATGTCGATCGTTAAAGTCGAAGGCGAGGTCATGCTTCATGACGGTGCGTCCGGGTGGGTCAAGGCTCATGCCGGAATGGTCTTCCCGTCGCATGCAAAGGTAACCATAAAGACAGGCTCAAGCGGGCGGGCCGAAATAATAAACGTTCGCGGAGAGTTGGTAAATCTCCCCAGAAATTCAATGCAAGTGATAACCGCCCAGTTTTCCGCGGATGACGTTGACACACAGCGTCAGATCACTCTGAGCGCGCGAGATATGATGGCGGCCCGTTCACTCCGTCGTCATAGTTTGGCTCCTGCGGTATAGTTCTTTTTTCCTGATAGAACGCTCGATGGGCGGGGCATCGGCTCCGTCCTTTTTTTGTCGATCGGCTTTGTTGTTAAGGTCAACGCGCGTCGCCGGCATACTCCGCTCGCTCGGCTTCCAACTCGGCCGGCAGATCCTTGTCGGCATCGCGGAGCGAATCGATACTTTTCAATTGTTGAATTATAGCGATGGCTTTTTCGATCGATCCAGCTGCCTTAACTTTATTTCCTAGCTTGAAATAAGCCTTGGCCGCAAATCGGTGGGCGATGGCGACGTCGTATCGATAAGTCGGCTCATCATTCGCATCGGCGATCGGGATCATTATCTCGAGGACCCGTTCGAGAACAGGTACGGCCTCGCGGAATCTCCCCAGTTCGATCTGGGCCCGTGCACGCTCTGTTTCGTAGATCGCGAGGTTTCGCTTGTATTCGGTGTTGTCCGGATGCTTTTCACTTAACCGGGACATGACCGCGACCGCGCGTTCCGCCTGGCTGATCGTCGCCGCATAATTCTTCGCTAGCCGGTGGGCGCGTGATGTGTTGAAATGCGAAATCGCGAGGTCATAGGCAACGACGCCGTTCTCGGGTTCCTTTGCCAAAGCGTTCTCAGGAAATTCGATGGTCGGCTCGCAGGTTTCAACGGCCTTTGAGCCATCCTGTTTATCTATATAAAGCTCGCAGAAAAGTGAATGTGTGAGCCAGACACTGCGCTGGACGCGAAAATCACTTGGAAACTGCTTTGCCAGTTCGTTGCTGATGTCGATCGCAAGTGTGAACCCGCGGATCGCTCCATCATAATCGCCTAGCGAGCCTTTTGCCTTGCTCATTATCCGCAGCAACCGTGTCTGTGATTTCTTGAAATCGGCATTTTCCGGATCGCCGTTTCGCAGCTTTTCGATTATCGCGAACGCCTCGTCAAAGAGAACCACTGCCTTCTCAGTCTGCGAGTTGAATACCGGGATCGCACCGTAATCAATAAGCAGCACGGCAAGGCGGTTTTGGTGTTCGGCGGAACCGGGCACATCATTGACCAATTCTCGGCGAAGCGACAACGCCCGGAGAAACGCTTCTTCGGCCTCCTTGGTCTGGCTATTGTTCCATAGTGTACGCGCTGTCGTGTAGTAATTGTTCGCCAGCTTTTCCTTTGCCTCTAGGTCCTTTTTGTCGGACGCGTAAACGGCCTCGCGGAGCCTTGCCGCTTTCGCATAGCTGTCGAGTCCAGCCTGAATATTGCCGAGGCTGGAATTGCTCAATGCACCCTGAACATCTCCGACCTTTTCATAGGCAGTAGCAAGCTCGCTTTGCAGCGCAAGATCGCCGGCGGCTTCGTTCGAAAGGCTGTCAAGATATTGAAGGGCATTGGTAAGTATCTTTTCACGCGCCTTTAGCGAACCTTCGAGGTTTTCGATCTCCGGATAAACATCAAAGAGGTAGGAGTTCGCAAGCTTTCGGACGTCGCTGAACCGCTTTTCGGCCTTCGCTCGTTCTGCTTGTGCAACTCGTGCTTGCCAAAACGTGGCTATTACGCCGATGATGATGGCCAATATGACGAGGCCCGCACCGACGACGCCGGCCTTGTTTCGCGAAAAGAACTTCTCGATCCGATACGAGTATGTGTTTGGCCGCGCCGAAACCGGAAGCCCGCGCTGATGCCGGTGAATGTCGTCGGCAAGATTTTCAGCGGACGTATAACGACGTTCGGGTTCTTTGCGAAGAGCTTTCAGAACGATATTGTCCAGGTCGCCGCGAAGGAGCGTCGCGCTGATCTTGACAGGTCCGGGAACGGTCGCTTTGATCATTCGAGCATCCGTATCATGGTTAACCGCCTCCGTTTTCTCGCGGCCGCCCAAAGGCTCCTCGGACAGGACCGCGGTCTTCGCAGTCGTACCCGATCTGAATCCTTTCGCGATGGTCTCGACAAGGTCTGACGGCGGACGGGGTTCGGTCTCAAGAACGGCTCGGTAGATCTCTTTAAGGTCGGTTTCCTGTGTCTCGAACGGCCTCTTTCCGCTGAGCAGCTCGTAAAGTATCACCCCGAGCGAATAGATATCCGTCGCCGTGGTGACGCTTTCGTTTCGTAGTTGTTCTGGAGAGGCGTAACTTGGCGTCATTACGCCAAGATTTGTAACCGTTGCCGCACCCGACGCCGAGAATTCATCCGACAGGACTTTCGCGATACCGAAATCGAGCAGTTTCGGTATGCCATCGTCGGTTACAAGAATATTCGACGGTTTGAGGTCGCGGTGAACGACGAGATTCCTATGTGCAAAATTCACCGCCGTGCAAACCGAGCGGAACAGATCGAGACGTTTTCCCAGCCCCAATCCGTGCTTGTCGCAATAGAGGTCGATCGGCGAGCCGTCGACGTATTCCATCGCGATGAACGGAACCTGGTCGTCGGTCGTCCCTGCGTCCAAAAGTCGAGCGATGTTCGGATGTTCGAGCGATGCGAGGATCTTTCGTTCGTGTTCGAAACGACGGCGCAAAGCGGAGGTGTTGAGTTCCCGCTTTAAGAGTTTTAGTGCGACACGCTGGTCGAACTCGCCGTCGGCTCGTTCCGCGAGATAAACGACACCCATGCCACCGTAGCCGATCTCGCGGATGATCCGGTAGTTTCCTATCTGCTTTCCGAGTAGTTTGTTCTCAGGACCGTCATCCAGAAAGTCCTTAGCGAATTCGACGGCGGAAAGCCGCATCACATCTTCCGCACTTTCTTCAAACGCGAGGAGCGATTCGACCTCGGCTCGCAGTTCGGGCGTAAGCTTCTGTCCTTCAAAATACGCTTGTCTTTCATGCGCTTGCAGTTCGAGGACATCAGCAAGAACATCTTTCACTTTCTTCCAGTCTTCCGATCTCATAAATGCGCCCGGAGATTTTAGTGATCTCTACAAACTTAATGCGTAGGATGAGCGAAGCATATGCCAACAAAATTCTAGGAACGGTTCAGTTCCCGAAACAGCCAAAGCCTTGCGGACTGCCATTCCCGGACGACGGTGCGCTCGGAGATGTCCAAAGCCTCGGCGATCTCCGCATTACTCAACCCGCCAAAGAAGCGCATTTCGACGATCTTCGCCTGTTGTTCGTCGATCGAGGATAGGCGATCCAGCACCTGATCCACGATCAATATGGAATCCGCCCGTTCTTCGACCGGGATGTCGAGGTCTTCCAATGAAAAATGGATCGCGTTGCTTCCGCGTTTTTCGGCAGCGTGGGCACGGGCATGATCGACGAGTATCTGCCGCATCAGTCGGGACGAGATCCCGTAGAAATGACTTCGGTTCTGCCATTCTATGCCCGTTTGCTTCGCAAGCCGCATGAAAGCTTCATGCACCAAGGCCGTCGGTTGGAGAGTATGGTTGGGCCTTTCGCGAGACATCAAGATCCTTGCCTGGCGCTTCAATTCGTCATAGACGAACGGCACAAGCCTTTCTTTTGCCTCCTGATCACCGTCGTTCCAATCCTTCAAGATCGTCGTGATCTCGGCGGTTCCGGGTTCACTCATATCACTGATTATTAAGGGGTTTCCGGAAAATACTAACCGATTTTGACTTTGAAATGAAGCTTTTTTCGTCAATTTTGTCGGTCATTCGTCGGTTTCTCCGCATTCGATAACAACCAAGGCAAGAAAAACGCTAAATCACGGAGGAGACAATTTTCATGACCACAAGGAAATTAGGCCCGACGATCCTCGGGACCGTTCTAGCATTATTCATCTGTTCAACCGACGCTTCGGCTGCCACGTTTACGGTAACAAACACTAATGACAGCGGTGCCGGAAGTCTCCGTCAGGCTGTGCTGGATTCGAACTCGGCCGCAACCTCGGACACGATAGAATTTGATGCGGGCGTATTCAATACACCAAAGACCATCACTCTAGCCAGCGCCATAACGATCAACCCGGCAAACGGGGACTCGTTAACGATCAACGGTCCGGGGGCGGACCTTTTGACCATAAGCGGCAACAATGCAGTCGGTATCTTCAGCGTAAGCGCGGGCGATACAGCTTCCTTCAGCGGAATGACTCTGACCGCCGGAAACGTCGCAAGCGGCAACGGTTCTGCGATCCACAGCCAAGGCAGCGTGACCATCTCGAGCGTCGTATTCACATTCGGCAACGACAACGTGATCGATATCAACGGCAATGCGACCATAACCAACTGCAGTTTCGTTCAGAACATAGGAACTTCGGTCGTTATTGATTCCGGCACGGTCAGTATTTCAAATTCGGCTTTCAGTCAAAACACCTCTGGTGCGGTGAGCAATAACGGCACATTGACAGTCTCGAACTCGAACTTTGACTCAAATACCGGCGGGCAAGGTGGAGCGATCTCGAATGGTTCGTCGCTCACCGTTACGAACTCTACCTTCACTAACAATACCGCAACGAGTTCCAGTGCAACCGGTCTTGGCGGCGGCGCGATCTACAGCAGCAGCTCGTTCACACCGGTCTCGGCAACGATCAGTGATTCAAGGTTTGTAAACAATGCCGAGGTCGGTGGCAGCGGCGGCGGCGGAGCTTTAAGAAATCGCAGCGGCACGATGAACGTTACAAATTCGATATTTACAGGAAATTCGGCCTTTGATGGCGGCGGAGCAATTCAAGGCGGTGGTATTACAAACGTCAGTGGCTCGACCTTTACGGGTAATAAAGCGACCGGACTGAATGCATCATCCAGCGGCCAGGGAGACGGTGGGGCAATAAGCAACCAAGGAGCAGGCCAGTTTACGATCACGAATTGTTACATTGTCGGAAACGAGGCGGTCAACTACGGGGGCGGGATCTATTATGGTACCAATACGAGCGGGGCGTTGATGAACGTCACGAACTCCACCATCTCAAACAATGCGGCCAATACGGACAACAATGTCAGTCCCGGTAATGGCGGTGGTTTTTGGATCAGCGGACCTGGCGTCGTCACTGTTACGGGATCCGTGATCAGTGGAAATACAGTTGCAGGTGATGGCGGCGGATTCTATGTCCAGGGAGCGTTGACCTTGGATAACAGCACGGTCAGCGGCAATTTTGCGGCTGGAAATTACGGCGGCGTCGAGGATACAAATCCCGGCGGTACGGCCGATCAGGTGCATATCTCGAATTCGACCATTGTAAATAACCGCGCCATTGGCAATTGCGGCGGATTTTGCATCAGCAGTGTGTCCGACAGCGGCCAGCAATCTCTTCGGAACTCGATCATCGCTGACAATACATCTGGCGGCTCTGCAAAAGACTTGTTAACGGCGAGTGCACTTAATTCGCTCGGCTACAACCTGATCAAGAACATCACCGGCGCTAACATCGGCGGCACGACGACCGGCAACATTTACGGCCAGGATCCAAAACTCGGGCCGCTCGCATATAACGGCGGCACGACGCGCACCCATTCACTTCGCCCCGGCAGCCCGGCGATCGATGCATCCGATCCTGTCACTTTCCCGGCATCAGACCAACGCGGTGTCACACGCGCGCAGGATGGCGATGGATCTGGAGGTGCAGCGGCAGACATCGGCGCCGTCGAACGTCGCATTACGGACGGTGTGGGCGGCTCCCGTCACGACTTTGACGGAGATGGGATTACAGAGTATTCGATCTTCCGACCGGATAATGGGAGTTGGTGGACGACCTATAGCGGAACAAATTTCTCGACCTATAACGCGGTTCAGTTCGGACTGAGCAGCGACCAGATAGTTCCCGCCGATTACACCGGCGATGGAAGGTCTGACGTTGCCGTCTGGAGGCCTTCTACCGGTGAATGGTTTGTGCTGCGGTCAGAGGACGGCTCGTACTATAGCCTGCAGTGGGGCTCGAACGGCGACATTCCTGTACCCGGTGATTTTGACGGCGATGGGAAGGCCGATGTTGCAGTGTATCGTCCTTCGCAAGGCGTTTGGTACATTCTCGGTTCGGCATCGGGCCCGCGCGTCGAGGGGTTTGGAATTGCGACTGACAAACCGGTCGTCGGGGACTACGACGGCGACGGCCGTGACGATATCGCTATCTTCCGGCCATCAGACGGCAACTGGTGGATCTCCAGAAGCGCGGCTGGATTGATCGTACTTCAATTTGGAGTACAGGGTGACAAGACTGTGCAGGCTGATTTTACAGGCGACGGCAAAACGGACCTTGCGGTATTCCGTCCGTCAGACACTATCTGGTACATAATGCGGTCAGAAGACTTTAGTTTTTATGGATACCAATTTGGTCTTTCCACCGATATCCCGGTCGCTGCGGACTATGATGGCGACGCCAGGTCCGACATTGCGGTCTTCAGGCCGACAACCGGAGACTGGTGGTCGGTCCAGTCAACCGCGGGGGTCAAGAATCGTCAGTGGGGTAGTTCAAATGACATTCCAGTACCCAGCGCATTTGTTCGGTAATGCTGCGAGGGGCGTGAGATCAATGTGAGTGAAGGAATGAGGCTGCCGGTAACGGCGGCCTTATTTTGTTGCTGCGTTTCGTTATTTGGCTATGGAAAGCTAGAATATGAAGTTTTGATATTGGACGGAATTCTTATCTATGCTTCAAGCCGGAATCGTCGGGTTGCCGAATGTCGGGAAATCAACCCTCTTTAATGCTCTCACCGCTCAGGAAGCGGCGTTGGCCGCGAACTACCCGTTTGCGACGATCGAGCCGAACGTCGGCGTCGTCGAGGTTCCTGACGAACGGCTAGCGGTACTGCAAAAGCTGAACAATGCACAAAAGATCGTTCCCGCGACGGTCGAATTTCTTGACATCGCGGGTTTGGTTCGCGGTGCGTCAAAAGGCGAAGGCCTGGGCAACCAGTTTCTGGCCAATATTCGTGAGACGCACGCGGTGATACAGGTCGTAAGATGCTTTGAAGATGAGAACATCGTACACGTCGAAGGCTCGGTCGATCCGATCCGCGATATCGAGACGATCCAGATCGAGCTCGCGCTCGCCGACCTCGCGTCTCTCGAGAAACGCCGTGACAAGGCGATGCGCGCCGCGAAATCGGGGGACAAGGACGCGAAACGCGATCTTGAGATCATCGACAAGGTCAAACCCGTTCTCGAAGAAGGCCGGCCGGTGCGTTCGGCCGATCTCACCGACGACGAGCGGGCGATCGTCAAAGGATGGTTCCTGTTGTCCTCGAAACCGACGATCTATGCCGCGAATGTCGATGAAGACACGCTTA
>CAYTDJ010000096.1:0-3272 GCA_964436265.1 uncultured Chloracidobacterium sp.
CCAGGAAGGGAGAACGATCGGGATCGCGGAAACGAGCCTGAAAGCGGACGCTTCTTCACTCGCTGATTCGATCGCCGCCAGGATCATATCTACGGGTCCGGCTGCCGCTTCACTGAATTTTCCCGAACCGCCGCCGGAACGTTCGCCACAGGCAAAGGAAATCAAGCTTCCCGTTCCATATAAACGTATCAAGCCGGAGTACACCTCAACTGCGTTCTTCTACGGCATCAAAGCTACGGTCGATATCGAGGCAGACATCGACGTTGACGGTTCAATAAAAGGTACGCGGATCGTGCGTTGGGCGGGATACGGCCTGGACCAGTCTGTTGAACGGGCTGTTCGGGCGATGAATTGGCGGCCCGCGATGCTCGACGGCAAACCTTTGCCGATGCGTGTTTTACTGCGATACAATTTCACAAAGATCGAAAGAGATGAGGAACCTTAGAGCTTTATTCCGATTCGTGCTGCTCCTTTCCGCGACCATCGGGGTTTATGCTCTCTGGTTCATTCTTCGTCCGGTTATACCGAACAAACAGTATTGGCGGCAATTAACGTTTGATAACTGGTCAAAAGCTTTTGTCCGAATTTGCGGTATGCAGATCGAAGTGATCGGGACGCCGCCCAAACCGCCTTTCTTTCTCGTAAGCAACCATCTCGGCTACATCGATATCCCAGCGATCCGTTCGGTCGTCAAAGGAGTGTATGTAGCAAAACACGAGATAAGCGACTGGTTTATGGCCGGCAAGATGATCCGAAATATGGGAACGATCTTTGTCAACCGCGAGAAGCGCCGCGACATTCCGCGTGCCGGTTCCGAGGTGATCGAAGCACTCGACCGCGGAGAAGGCGTGATCGTTTTTCCGGAAGGCACGAGTACAAAAGGTGAAGAAGTCCTTCCCTTCAATTCGTCCTTTCTCGAGTTTGCAGCTAAGACAGACACGCCGGTCTCGTACGTTTCGATCAGTTACCGTACTCCCGAAGGTGAGCTGCCGCCGAGCGAGTGTATCTGCTGGTGGGACGATACGCCGTTTCTTAATCACATGCTGAAACTGCTCGCAGTAAAACGGTTTACCGCAGTGATGAATTTCGGCGACGAACCCGTGGTGAATCCCGATCGAAAGGAACTTGCGTCTGAATTGCGTTCGAAAGTGATCGAACATTTCGTTCCGGTGATCTGACCGGCTAGTGGACTTTTTCCCATTCACTCCCGTAACATTTTGAAAACACTTTAGGAGCTAATAATGCAAATTCGAAAATTGCGTTTTCCGGCCGCGTCAGTAATGCTCACTTTACTCAGCATTTCCTCGCTCGCGCAGAGCAAAGGATTTGATCCGGCTAACATGGACCGTGCGGCGGACGCCTGTATGGATTTCTTCCAGTATGCCAACGGCGGATGGCTAAAGAAGACCGAGATCCCCGCATCGGAATCGCGTTGGGGAACATTTAACATTCTCGCCGACCGCAATAACGCCATTCTTAAAGAGGTCCTCGAAACGGCATCTAAGAGGAAGTCCGCCACTGGTTCTAACGATCAGTTGATCGGCGATTTCTATGCTACGTGCATGGACGAAGCAGGAATCGAAAAGGCCGGACTCGAACCGATCAAGCCGTTTCTGAAAATGATAGATGAGGTGAACTCGAAACAAGATCTGCAGCGCGTGATCGCCAACTTGCATGACAACGGCGTTCCTGCAGTTTTCGGTTTTGGGGCGGGGCCCGATCTCAAAGATTCGAACGCTGTTCTGATCAACGCCGGGCAGGGCGGCATCTCGCTTCCCAATCGCGACTATTACACACAGACAGACGCGAAGTCCGTCGAGACACGCGGCAAATTCGTAGAGCATATGACGAATATGTTCAAGCTGTTGGGCGACGATGCCGAAAGGGCGGCAGCGGACGCGGCAAAAGTAATGGAGATCCAGACCCGGCTTGCAAACGCCTCACTAACACCGGTCGAGCGTCGAAATCCCGACAACAATTACAACAAGATCACGTTCGACGCTGCCCAGAAATTAACTCCGAATTTTTCGTGGTCAGCTTACGCGTCAGAGCGCGGTGTCCCTGCGGTCGCCGATGTGAACATGGCACCTGCTAAGTTCTTCACGGAAATGAACGCGATGATCAGCGACGTTTCTGTTGACGATTGGAAAACCTATCTCCGCTGGATGCTTGTAAACTCAGCGGCCCAGGGCCTGCCCAAAGCTTTTGCCGACGAGAGCTTCAATTTTTTTGGCAAATACCTTAGCGGCGCGAAAGAACGCCAGCCGCGTTGGAAACAATGCGTGCAGGCGACCGACGGTGCACTAGGCGAGGCGCTTGGAATGGAATACGCGGCTCGTGTGTTCAAGCCCGAAGCAAAGGCCCGCATGAACGTGCTAATCGACAATTTGATGGCGGCGATGAAAGACCGAATCAACGGCCTTGAATGGATGAGTTCAGAAACGAAGTCGCAGGCGCAGAATAAGCTTTCGACGTTCAAACGCAAGATCGGATATCCGGATGTTCTTCGCGGCTACAAGGGGCTCGAGATCAAACGCGATTCATACGCGGCGAACATGATCCGGTCGAACAAGTTTCAGATCAAGCGAAATTTTGAAGATCTCGGCAAACCCCGCGACAAGACGCGATGGGGATTTAGCCCTCCGACGGTTAATGCTTCTTACAATCCGCTCGATAACGTCATCACGTTTCCGGCCGGAATTCTTCAGCCGCCGTTCTTCAATTTCGAAGCTGACGACGCCATCAATTATGGCGCGATCGGCGGCGTTATCGGCCACGAGATCACGCACGGTTTTGACGATTCGGGCAGCCGCTTTGATGCGGAAGGAAATCTGAAAATGTGGTGGACGTCCGTCGACCGTGAGAAGTTCGAACAGCGTGCGGCATGCGTCGTCGATCAGTTCAATGGCTACGAAGTTCAGCCCGGACTGTTCATCAACGGCAAACTTACCCTCGGCGAGAACATCGGCGATTTTGCCGGATTGACCGTTGCCTACGATGCGTATATGAGATCCCTACAAGGTAAAAAGAAACCGGGCAAGATCGACGGATTCACGCCCGAGCAGCGTTTCTTTCTTGGTTGGGCACAGGTCTGGGCGGGCAAATACACGCCCGAAGCCGAACGCACACAGGTAAAGGGCAACCCGCATTCGCTGCCCCGATGGCGCGTGAACGGACCGCTTTCAAATATGCCGCAGTTCGCATCGGCGTTCGGCTGTAAGGCAGGTCAAACTATGGTTCGGCCGAATGCCTGTTCGATCTGGTAACGCAGC
>CAYTDJ010000096.1:3372-8232 GCA_964436265.1 uncultured Chloracidobacterium sp.
AGCCAGAGCCGACAACCTAAAAGATCACGCTTCTGCGATCTCGTCACCGAAACGATCCATTTCCGTACTGCAGTTCGAACAGGTCCAGCCGCCCCAAAGCGCTTGCCGAAGGGAGGTCGGCCGACGAAATCGCGGCACCGGAGTGCCGCATTCCGGACATCCGCCCTTCTCGTTCACCTTTCTCTGCATTCCCGCCGCAATCATTAGGATGATCGGCACGATAATAGCCACTGTGATCCCAACGTTCATATCTATAAGGCCTCCATTTTATGAATATCCCAACCCCGCCAAATTGACGTTCTCAACGGATAGACGGATGGACCTTACACATTTGCGAAAGTGAAGACGCCGCCGTCAAGAATGCATTGAAGATCTACGCCGGATCAATTCTTGCGGGACTTTTTGGCCGTCTGCTGGGATCTGTGAGCCGAAAGAATGGCGGGGAGCAGGCCGGGAAACCTGTTGGCGATCTCCTCGCATCGTGACGTGTTGCGCATCTCTACGCCGTGCCGCTCACTTCGGATCAAACCCGCGTCACGAAGGGCCTTGAAATGCTGTGAAAGGGTAGATTTAGGGATCTCTTTCTTGTTCACGATCGAGAACGTGGTGCAGGTAAACGTATCCTTCGTACCTGCGATATCTGCAAAGATGGCGGCGCGTACCGGATCGGAAAGCGCATGCAGTATGCCCTCGACGGTAATGTCCTCTAATGCCGGGTGGATAAGCGGCCTCATATCAGTATTATATTTCTTCTTGACAAATAGTTCAATTGTTCATATATTCGGAACTACGGAATATCAGAACAAGGAGATGGGATATATATTCCGTAGTTCAAATTCTTATTAAGGAAAATCAAATGAGCAAATTATCAGGGAAGGTAGCAGTAGTAACAGGAGCGTCAAAAGGCATTGGAGCGTCGATAGCAAGGTCGCTCGCATCTGAAGGCGCCTCGGTGGTGGTCAATTACGCAAGCGACAAAGCCGGAGCGGAAAAGGTGGTAGATTCGATCACCGCAATCGGCGGCAAGGCAGTTGCTGTTGGCGGAAGCGTCGCGATCGAGTCCGACGCTCAGGCGATTATCTCGGCCGCGGTCACAAATTTCGGAAAACTGGACATTCTGGTGAACAATGCCGGTGTTTACGAATTTGCCCCGGTCGAGGCCATCACGCCCGATCACTTTAACCGCCATTTCAACACCAATGTACTTGGCCTGCTGTTGGTTACAAAGGAAGCAGCAAAGCATCTCACTGAAGGCGGCAGCATAATCAACATTGGTTCGGTTGTCAGCCGTATCACACCGCCGAACAGCGCCGTTTATACGGCAACTAAGGCCGCCGTTGACGGCATTACAGGCGTTCTATCGCGTGAACTCGGACCTCGAAAGATCCGCGTCAATTCGATCAATCCGGGAATGGTCGAGACCGAGGGAGCTGCGACGGCGGGCATCGTCGGTTCAGATTTCGAAACGGCGACCGTCGCCCAAACACCGCTCGGCCGCATCGGCAGACCGGAAGACATCGCATCGGCAGCGGTCTTTCTGGCGTCTGACGATTCGGCTTGGGTCACCGGTGAGATCGTTCAGGCATCCGGCGGCCTCCGCTGATGGGTCTCAAACGTCGCGATTTTTAGTAAAACGGCCGCCTCAGAAAATTCTGAAGCGGCCATCTTATTTAACATAGCCCGATATGAACTAGAGTTCGTCGTCGCCGAGCCGTTATTGCGGCGAGACTGGCGTAAGAATTCGGGCAAGTAATCTTCCGAGAATTCCGCCAAACAGTGCCATTACCAACGAGCCAAATACCATGACAAGACCGGAAGTGACATACGGCGGTTCGGCGGCGGCAAACGCCTCTGTGCCATATCGAATAAGCGCCATGAATATGATGAATCCGCCCATCAGGACCGCCGCCCATGAAATCAATAACGCGATAAGCCAGCCCCTGGGATGGAGAAATCCAATAGTCCCGCCTGTCAGGAGAAAGTAGGCCGAGGCGATCGCGATTCGCGCCGGCCAAGTCTCACCCGGCCCGAGATCGGAAAAAACGAATATCCACCCGCCGAAGCCGAATAAGAACGCTAAAAGATAAACTACCTCATTCTTACTCATTGAATTTGTTACAGCTATTCGAACATACTCCCGATGCCGCATTGAGTGCTCATGGAAGAGACGGCGGCTGCTAAAAGAAGCATACAGCCAGAATCATATTTTCCGTAGACTTCTACATACGTCGGTTACCACGCATTCTAGTCCCACAACTGCCAGTGGTACTCCGAGTTTCCGTATCGCATACAGGTGATCGACCTCCAAAAGCCCACGAGACTTCGGAATAGAGTGCCAATAAACAAAAAGGCCGGGGAATCGATTCATTCCCCGGCTCTTATTTAAACTACCGTTATCAACGATCGAATAGCAACGGATCATAGCTCGTCATCGTCAAGGTCGATCTTCATCGCCTCGTCGATGTCGAACTCTTCAGTTCCCTCGAGGTCGAGCCCATCATCTTCGATTTCCCCGGCCTCGTCAAAATCACCGTCGCCATCGCCGATACCCGGAATATTTCCGAGCATCGGGATATCGAGTCCGCCGCGAATGGTTTCGATATCGTCGAATTCATCGGCTTCCTTTCGGTTCTCAGTCGAATCCGGAGACACCTGAACGTTGCGGTAATATTTCATACCGGTTCCGGCTGGGATCAGACGGCCCATGATGACGTTCTCTTTCAGGCCGCGGAGATAATCGATACGGCCCGAGATAGCCGCCTCAGTAAGCACACGCGTCGTTTCCTGGAACGATGCAGCCGAGATGAACGAATCGGTCGAAAGCGACGCCTTGGTAATACCAAGAAGAAGCGGTTCGCCGACCGCAGGCTTGCCTTTGGTCTCGGCAACACGGCGGTTTTCGTCTTCGTAGCGGAATCGGTCCACCTGTTCTTCCATAAGGAATTCGGTGTCGCCGACTTCCTTGATCTTCACCCAGCGAAGCATCTGGCGAACGATCACCTCGATATGCTTATCGTTGATGTTCACGCCCTGCAGACGATAGACTTCCTGGATCTCGTTCACAAGGTAATTCTGCAGTGCATTTGTACCCAAAACACGCAGGATGTCGTGCGGGTTCAGCGGGCCGTCCATGAGCGGTTCACCCGCCTTGACGCGGTCGCCTTCCTGAACGTTTATATGCGTACCGCGCGGAATGTCGTATTCCCTTTCGGCACCGTCATCACCCGTGATGATGATCTTGCGTTTACCTTTGGATATGGGGCCGAACGCTACCGTTCCGTCTATTTCCGACATCATCGCCGTTTCACCCGGCCTGCGAGCTTCGAAAAGCTCGACGACGCGCGGAAGACCGCCGACGATGTCTTTCGTCTTGGTCGTTTCACGCGGGATCTTTGCAATGACGTCACCGGGAGCAATGGCCTGTCCGTCCTCTACAAGAAGGTTTGCGCGGATAGGCATCTGATAGGTCTTAAGGGTCTTGTTGCCTTCCTTGATCTCGAGACGCGGCTGATTCTTTTCATCCGAATCCTTGACCACGAGGCGCTTTTGGCCCGTAACCTTATCGATATCCTCTTCGACGGTCTTACCTTCCTTAAGGTCCTGGTACTTAACAGTACCCTTGACCTCCGTCAGGATCGCGAAAGTGAACGGATCCCACGTGACGAGCACGTCGTCTTCCTTCACTTTCTGGCCGTCTTTGACGTGAAGCTGGGCACCGTAAACTACCTGGTAGCGGGCGACTTCGCGTCCTCGGTCATCCTCGATCGCGATCTCGGACTGACGCTTGAGAGAGATCAGTTCGCCCGCACGGTTCTTGATCACCTTGAGGTCATCGAGATAACGAACCGTTCCGTCCATTGCAGCGATGTGTTTCGTCTCCTGTTCGAGACGAGCCGTACCGCCGACGTGGAACGTACGCATCGTAAGCTGTGTTCCAGGTTCACCGATCGATTGAGCGGCAATTACACCGACCGCCTCACCGATCTCGACGGTATTACCCGTAGCCAGGTTTCGTCCATAACACTTGACGCAAATACCGCGGCGGCTTTCACAAGTGAGAGCCGACCGGATACGGACCTTCTGCAATCCGGAAAGCTGCACTTGTCCGGCGAGATCCTCATCGATCTCGGTATTTGCGGTCACGATCGTAGTACCGTCAACCGGATCGATAATGTCGTCCAGAGAGGTACAGCCGACGATCCGGTCTCGAAGCGATTCGACCTCTTCACCGTTTCGGATAATAGCTTCTGCCCAAACGCCCCTTACCGTTCCGCAGTCTTCTTCGGAAACGATCACGTCCTGGGCGACGTCGACCAGTCGACGTGTAAGATAGCCGGAGTCGGCCGTCTTTAGTGCCGTATCTGCAAGACCTTTACGTGCACCGTGCGTCGAGATGAAGTACTGCAAAACGTTGAGACCCTCGCGGAAGTTAGCAACGATCGGTGTTTCGATGATCTCACCGGACGGTTTCGCCATTAGTCCGCGCATACCGGCGAGCTGGCGGATCTGCGCCTCGGAACCTCGTGCTCCCGAGTCGGCCATCACCAAGATCGGGTTGAGTTCCTTTCGCTCGGCTTCGCGGGTGTGCATCGCCTTGAACATCTCCTTAGCGACCCGGTCCGTTACCTCTGACCAGATCGCGGTGACCTTGTTCTCGCGCTCCATGTTGGTCATGGTCGCATCTTCGTACTGCTTTTGAAGCTTATCGACCTCTTTACGCGCATCCTCAATGATCCCCTTCTTGCTTGACGGAGTGACCATGTCGTCAATGCCGATCGACATACCCGAACGGGTCGCGTAGAGAAAGCCCATTGCCTTCAAGTCGTCGGAGCTGAAGGCGGCGCACTGGAAATTCCTGAT
>CAYTDJ010000097.1:0-8216 GCA_964436265.1 uncultured Chloracidobacterium sp.
CCGTATCGAGGGCAGCGGCACCCCACCGCGCACGATATCAAACTCGGTCGGACCTGCGGCACCTACTCGTTCGATCTTGACCTTAACGGACGTCCCCTTTTCACCACGAACATTTTTTGAGACCTCCGAGCTGGACCATTGTGTAGCGTCCTTTCCGTCGACCATGACAAATCGGTCACCGTATCTCAAACCGGCTTTGTCCGCGGGAGTATTAGGAATTACGGATTGGATATAAACACCGTCACGATGCTGCAGGATCGACACTCCTATTCCGTAAAACTCGGAAGATTGTTCTTCGGAGAGTTTCCTGAACTCGTCTCGGGTGAAAAATGCCGAATGAGGATCAAGCGTCCAGAGCATTCCTTGGATGGAACTGTCGGTTATCTTCTCGTGATCGACACCGGACACGTACCCTTTCTCGACCACATCGACCGCCTCACGGTAATCGGCAGAAATTCTACCGGCCGTTACCTCCGTGCCCGCCAGCGTCGAAAGAGAAGACCTGCCGAACAACCCGCCGATAACGGCCCCGATCGCGATTATCACGAGAGCGGCGATCCAAAACTTGTTACTCATCCTAAATGACTCCAAACAACGTCGATAATACCATATTTAGGTGCTTATACTCGCCTGACGGTTGTCACCGACCGATCCCAACAAGCCGACCTGCCGTATCCGATTTACAATTACAAACCGACACCGTAAGATTTACCTTTTGCCCGGATGTTGCCTGACGTTTCCATAGTTGTCCCCGCGTTTGAGGAAGAAGATCGCCTCGGCTCGTCGCTTGCTAAGATCGCATCATACCTGATGGAGAGCGAAACTTCTGCTGAGATCATCGTGGTAGATGACGGCTCTGCGGACAAAACCGCCGAGATCGCGGAGTCGGTGCTTCGAAACACTCCGGTCATCGCTTCGAAAGTCATCCGATACGAGCAAAATCGTGGAAAGGGCTTTGCCGTAAGGACCGGGCTGCAAGCGGCGGCCGCCGAGATCGCGTTATTTAGCGATGCGGACCTCTCTACACCGATCGAGGAGATGCCAAAGCTGATCGATCCGATTCTGACCGGCGACTTTGACGTCACATTCGGCTCGCGTGCACTTGATCGCTCGCTTATCGGCACTCATCAGCCGTGGCGACGCGAGCAGGGCGGAAAGGTGATGAATCTCATTATTCGCACAATGTCGGGGCTTCCCTTCGCCGACACCCAGTGCGGATTCAAGGCGTTCAGAATGTCAAAATTCAGGCCGCTGCTGGACGTAATGACCGTTGACCGTTTCGGATTCGACGTGGAATTTCTTTATGTCGCGAAATATCACGGTCTGCGGCTAAAAGAGATACCGGTCCGTTGGAACAACGTCGAAGGCTCAAAGGTCAACGTATTTCGCGACACACGGCGAATGTTCGGCGAGCTTAGCCAGATACGCCGAAACGCACGCAAAGGGGTGTATAATCTGGAGAAATGACGGCCCGACTCAACGTAAACATCGACCATGTCGCAACTATTCGCGAAGCTCGTAAGACCATCGAGCCGAGCATAATCACAGCGGCCGTGATCTGCGAACAAGCCGGAGCGAACGGCATCACCGTTCATCTTCGTCAGGATCGTCGCCACATTCAGGACAGAGACATCGAGTTGCTTCGGGATGTGGTCACTACTTATCTCAACGTCGAAATGGCCGCAACCGACGAAATGATCGCCATCGCCGAGCGGACTGGGCCTGATGCGGTTTCATTGGTCCCGGAAAACCCGAATGAGGTGACTACGGAAGGCGGGCTTGATGTCATCGGCAATTTTGAGAACATAAAGAAAGCGGCTGAAAAGCTGAAGGCCGCCGGCATATTTGTCAGCATCTTCATCGACCCCGATGTCGATCAGATCGAGGCCGCGGCTAGGTCAGGCGCTCAGCAGATCGAGATCTGTACCGCGGAATACGCCGAACTCACCTTATCCTCTCGGGCCGTTCACGGTGAAGGCGAAAGAAAGGCGGCCGCCGAAGTCGACCGTATTCGGAGGGCTGCCGTACATGCCAAGGATAAAGGCTTGATGGTCGCTGCGGGACACGGCCTTACATATCGAAATGTCGGAGCGCTTGCGGCTATTCCCGAAATAACCGAATTCAATATCGGCCACAATATCATTTCAAGATCTGTTTTTGTCGGCCTCGACAAGGCCGTGCGTGAAATGATCCAAGCGATCTCGCACGCAAACTCTTAGTTCGAACAAATCCTGCCAATTTTCTCGATCGTATAGTATTATTTTCTTGTCTCGCCCCGAATAAACCACTTTCGTTCAGGTTCGTCGCCTAAAGGAGCAAGTGATGGTACGCAGATCATTGGTATTCTCGCTCTTTCTTTCATTCGTTGTTCCGGCGGCGGCGCAAGAGGCTGCCTCGGCAAATACCACGGCAAATGCAGACAAACTTGCGAAAAGATCCCAGCTGATCGAGCAGATCCTCTCTGATGCACCCGGATTTCGCCTTGGGGAGAATCGATCGTACACTTTCGCACGGGCCGGAGCCGCTATCTGCAAGAGCGACATTAAGACGGCTCAATCGCTTTTTCAGCGTTCGATCAACGATCTTCAGAACGCACAGATGCTCGTCGATACAGAAGATAAAAGTGGTGCCGGCCGATTAGAGTGGCAAATAAATCGGATCGCACGGCCCAATATTTTGACGGTAATAGGCGGATGCGATGCCGAATTCGCTCTTGACAGCCTATTCAGGACGAGAACGATGTCGATCCAAAACGCCATCGCTCAGAGCTCCGAACCCACATCAAAGATCGACGACCCGAATCGGGCAAATTCTCAGGTCGCCCAAACCGAACTTAATCTCGAACAGCGGCTTACGCGATTAGCGGCAGATCAAAACCCCGAACTTGCGCTCAAATTACTCCAGGACTCGATCAAAAAAGGGCTCTCGCCTGAAACGCTGAATTCACTGAGAAAGCTGTTTGAAAAAGATCCGGAGTCGGCGAATTCATTGGCGGCTGACGCAATGGGCCGTCTTCTTTCTGCGAATTTTTCTTTGGACGCGGATGATCGAGGTGAGGTGAATCTTGCAAACGCAATACTTAATGATCAGATGCGTGTCCGTAAACCCGGTACAAAAGACCTTAAGTTTGATGATTCCCAACTGCGTTCGCTGGCGTCGAAGTATATCGCTTTCTCGATCAGCGAGGTGTCCCGGCGTCCCGGCACCAATTTCACTTCTCTGGTCCGTATAGCCGAAAAATTCGCACCGGGGTCGGTTGCTGCTCTCAAAAAACTTGAGCGTGAACGGACGCCTGCTTCGCTTCGAAACGTGATGCCTAATTCAGACACGAGGCGGGTCATGGAATCAAACATGACAGCGCCGCAGATACTTGCCGAAGCACGAAGAATGCCTGCTGATTCCCGTGGGCCGCTTTATCAGAATGCTGCGAACAAAATGGCATCCTCCGGAGACCTTGACGGTGCGATGGCTTTGCTTAACGCAAACTTCACCGGCCGGGCCCTCGACAACGCTGTGAACAGTCTTAATTGGTGGTATGCCGGCGTCTTGATGAATCAGGGCAAGTTCTCCGAGGCCGAGGCCCTAATTGACCAGTTTCCAGAAAGCAACCGCCGGACCGCTCTGATGAATCTTGCGGCGAAGGCCTACGCCAAGGACAAGGTCGGAAACAAGGAATATGCTATCGGGGTCTTGAACAAGGCCCGAACGCTTATGCCGGATCGACCTGTCGACCAAACTACCCTGGGACAATTCGTCCAGTTGACGATCGCCTTTGCCGAGGTGGACACGGATGAGGCATTCAATACATTTCAACCGGTGATCGCTCAGATAAACGAGTTGTCTGATGCAAACGCCGTGGTGTCAGGATTTCAGGGTACAGGCTTGGTAAGAAACGGCGAGTTCATTTTGCCGGCCAGTCCAAACTTCGGTTTCCAGATCGAACCCAATCTTCTGCGTACCCTCGCAAAGGCCGACTTTGACCGTACCGTCAAACTCCTCGATGGTCTGACCCGCCGCGAAGTCCGTACATATTTTAGATTTCAACTAGTGGAATCGGGCTTGAACTAGAGCTTATTTGAGGAGGGCTTTTAATGCCTGTCCTGTATAGGAACGTTTCACGCGGGCAACCTCTTCGGGCGTTCCGGTCGCAACGACCTTCCCGCCGCCTGCGCCGCCTTCAGGTCCAAGATCTATTATATAGTCCGCCGATTTGATCACGTCCAGATTGTGTTCAATGACAATTACCGTGTTGCCCGTATCTACCAGCTTTTGCAGAACGTCAAGCAATTTGTGAACATCTGCGAAATGAAGCCCGGTTGTCGGTTCGTCCAAAATATAGATCGTTTTGCCCGTTGCGCGTTTTGAGAGTTCCTTTGCAAGCTTTATCCGCTGTGCCTCACCACCGGACAGTGTCGTTGAGGATTGGCCGATCTGGACATAGCCCAACCCGACGTCGAGCAGTGTTTCCAATTTCTGCTTGATCTGCGGGATGTTTTCGAGAAGCGGATACGCATCTTCGATCGTGGTCTCGAGCAGGTCCGCGATCGACAGGCCCTTGTATTTCACAGCAAGGGTTTCACGGTTATATCGCTTTCCGCGGCACACATCACAAGTGACATATACGTCCGGAAGGAAGTTCATCTCGATCCGTTTCATTCCGTCGCCTTCACAGCCTTCGCATCGTCCGCCCTTTACGTTGAATGAGAATCGACCGGCCTTGTAGCCGCGTGTCCGCGATTCGGGCAGCATCGCATAAAGTTCGCGGATGGGTGTAAACAACCCTGTGTAGGTTGCCGGATTGGATCTCGGCGTTCGGCCGATAGGCGACTGATCTATCTCGATGATCTTGTCTACGAGTTCCAGACCGTCGATCCTGTCGTGCTCCAGCGGTTCCGTATTGGACTTGTAAACATAACGATAGAGCGCCGGATAAAGGATGTCTTCGACCAATGTCGATTTGCCTGAACCCGAAACTCCGGTCACGACCGTCAACAGGCCAAGCGGAAACTCGACGTCGATATTCTTCAGGTTGTGTGCACGTGCGCCTTTCACGCGAAGCCGGCTTCCGTTCGGCAGGCGGCGAAGTTCCGGAACCTCGATCTTGACCTCGCCCTTTAAGTATTTGCCGGTAAGTGAGTCTTTCGACTTCGCGATCTCCTTTGGGGTTCCCGTCGCCACGACCTCGCCGCCGTGTGTCCCGGCTAGCGGGCCAAGATCGACTACATAATCGGCATGTTCGATCGTTTCTTCGTCATGTTCGACTACAAGCACCGTGTTTCCAAGATCTCGGAGCTCGTGAAGAGTATCTAGCAGTTTCCGATTGTCTCTTGGATGCAGCCCAATGCTGGGTTCATCCAGTACATATAAGACTCCGCGCAGCTGAGAACCTATCTGTGTTGCTAATCTGATGCGCTGCCCTTCGCCTCCGGAAAGCGTCGCCGACGCTCTGTCGAGGGTCAGGTAGCCCAAACCGACCGCAGAAAGGAAACGTAACCTGTCGCGGATCTCTTTCAAAACCAGCCCGGCGATCTTCTCTTCCCGAAGGCTCAATTTGATTCGGTCGAACCTGACGACCGCATCATCGATCGGCAGTCCTGTATATTCCGCGATCCCGAGCCCGTTGATCTTCACCGCGAGGCTTTCAGGCTGAAGCCGAGCCCCATTGCACGACGGACAGGGTACCGGTCCGACCATTTCATACAGAGCATCGCGTACTTTTTCGGACGGAGGATTTTCCAGTCGCTCTTTCATGGCGCGAAGAGCTCCTTTCCAATCGCTCTCGTACTTGTAATCGCCCTGGCGAAACGTCAGGCGTTTTTTCGTCCCATAAAGGAATGCATTTCTGATCTCTTCGGGTAGCTCGAAAAAGGGCGTCTGTGTTAAAGCCTGTCCCGCGTCAGACGGCGAGTCAACGGCAGATCTCTTTCGTTTTCCTTTCTTTCGTTCCCGGGCATTCTCGGCTGGTGGTTCCAGCGGGTCACCATCGACAAATCGCTCTATGATCGCCATCAATGCCGACCTGAGAAATGAGGCCCCTGATCTGTCTGCACCGTTAAGGAACTCGATCTTTGTTGGAGTTTGAGACGGATCAGAAACGATCTTGTTCGCATCGATCTCCATCACGGTACCGATCCCCTGGCAGCGTTTGCATGCCCCGTATGCCGAGTTGAACGAAAATGAACGCGGTTCGAGCGTCGCGATGTTGATACCACAATTGACGCAAGCCATCCGCTCGGAATAGAGCTTCTCATCACCATCAACAATTGATATCAGCACTCCGCCGCCCGAAAGTTTTAGCGCGGTCTTTACCGATTCGGTCAGCCGCTCTTTAACTCCATCCTTGATCAGCAATCGATCGACAACGACCTCGATAGTGTGGTTCTTGCGTTTGTCGAGTTCGATGTCCTCGTCGAGCTGCCGCATCTCGCCATCGATCCGGGCACGGATAAATCCGTCTTTGTGAAGTTTTTCGAGTTCTTTCTTGAATTCACCTTTGCGGCCGCGAACTATCGGGGCAAGCACCATTACCCGCTCACCGTCCGGGAGGCTCAGGATACCGCCTACTATATTTTCGACTGACTGTCTCGTTATCGGAGCCCCGCACTGGTGGCAATGCGGCTGGCCGATCGAAGAGAAAAGCAGGCGAAGATAATCGTAGATCTCGGTCACGGTGCCGACCGTCGAACGCGGCGATCGCGAAACCGTTTTTTGTTCGATCGAGATCGCCGGACTCAATCCTTCGATCGAATCGACATCCGGTTTTTCGAGTTGATCCAGAAATTGACGTGCGTAGGCGGAAAGAGATTCGACGTATCGACGCTGCCCTTCGGCATAGATCGTGTCAAAAGCAAGCGAAGATTTACCCGAACCGGATAGCCCCGTGATAACCGTGAACTTATCGCGCGGTATCTCGACATTTATGTTCTTGAGATTATGTTGGCGGGCTCCCCGGACGGTTATCTGCTCTATGCTCATTACGGTTAAAAAATGCTCAGTATGCCGAAACGAGTATTATAGCAAACACGGTTCAGACGATGCCAAGCACCGCCCAAAGCGAGACCAGCGAGATGACGATCCAAAGCAAAACGCCCTGGATCAACGGCCTTACGCCGACAGCACTTAGCGTTTCGCGGCTCAGGCTTGCACCGATGAGAAATAGCGTTACCGTCATTCCCGCCTTTGCCGCGCTTACAAGCGAATCGAAGATGCTGGGAAGTATGAACGCCGGAGCGTACGTTCTGAACGCGGCCGCCGCAACAAATAGAAAAATGAACCAAGGGATCGCGATCTTTGTTTTCGATCCCGCGTCTGCTTTCCTGTACAGAAACGCGAACATCAATGCGACCGGTGCGATCCAGAGTGCTCGAGCGAGCTTTACCGTCGTCGCGACCGCAAGGGCCTGCTCGCCGAATGCCTGCGACGCACCTACGACAGAACTGGTGTCATGGATCGCAATGGCAGACCAAATTCCAAACTGATCCTGTGTTAGCCCGATCGCGTGACCGATCAAGGGAAAGGCGAAGAGCGCTACCGAGTTCAGAACAAATACCGTTCCTAGCGAGACCGACATTTCTTCGGGTTCGGCGTTGATCGCGGGCCCGACCGCTGCGATCGCGCTTCCGCCGCAGATCGCCGTACCGGATGAGATCAGGGCCGACGTTTTCCTTTGGACGGTCAAGAGTTTCCCTATGAAATATCCCAGGATCAACGTCCCGAAGATCGTCGCGATCGTGAAGAGAATGCCGTCTTTACCGGCCTTATAGACTGCCCCCAGATTCATCCCAAATCCGAGCAGCACAACTGAAGTTTGAAGAAGATACTTTGTCGGTTTACCCGTCAGCTTTGGAAATGGATTTGTGACCGTAAATGCCAGCACAAGCCCTAGCGCAAGCGCGATCGGAGGCGATCCGTAAGGCGAAAGGCAAAATAGGATGAGGATGATAAAAACGGCTTTGTGCCAAGACATGTTTTGTCACTACCGCCTACGGTAGCTGGTGGTTAAATTTGATTCGCGTCGATCAGATAAGTCGATGATCCATGCTGAAACTTCACGGACCGGCAATGCTTCACAATGAGGTCGAAACACCCGCTGCCGCTCGTGGTACTGACTTTATTTCGCTTTTCCTTGATTTGCGACTGCTTCCTGAGCGGCTTTTATCGCGTCGGCGTCCCCGAGATAGTAACTCCTTATCGGTTTCAGGTCTTCGTCGAGTTCA
>CAYTDJ010000098.1:0-8189 GCA_964436265.1 uncultured Chloracidobacterium sp.
CTCCGCGGCCCTCGTCTTCGATCATCTGCATCGCCTTGTGCAGCTGCGGGCCGCAGTCGCATTTGATCGAACCGAAAACGTCGCCCGTCAGACATTGCGAGTGGATCCTGACAAGCGTCGGAACATCCGGCCGCAATTCGCCCTTGTACAATACGACAAATTCTTCGTCGCTTATTAGCGAACGGTAGCCTGCGATCTTGAAATCACCGGTCTCGGTAGGCAGGTTTGCCGTAGCCACACGCTCGACAGAAATAGAACGATCAACGGGAGGGCAATTCTTCACCGGACTAACCACCAGGTTCTCCATATCGGACACAAATCCCCTTTAAATGAGAACGACCGTATCCCGAAATTGTAACATTTTTGGAACTCGATCAGTTAAGAAATCATTCGAATTTCACTTGAAATTAGATTCGTAGGCATAGAGAACGGCCCCGGTGTCAGCCGAAGCTGATTCCCGAGGCCGGTCCTTCTTTGGGGGAAGAAATTATTGTCCTTTTTCGTCTTCGTCTTCGGCCTTCTCTTCGCCTTCCGTTTTTTCTTCGTGTGCAAATACCGCACCGTCAGCGGTTCCGAAGATCTTGGAGAAAAGCCGACCGAGCACTTCAGACATCTTTGTGGGCTCCGATGAACTCGATGCTGCCGACGGTACTTCCTCTTCGGCAAACGCCAATTCGAGCCTGATCAATTCTGCCGAAGCGTGACGGCAAAAACCGCAATCAACCAGATGCGAAGTTACATTCTCAGCTTCGCGTGCATTTAGCGTTCCTTCAACAAATGCCGAAAGCGAATCTTCGTCGATGTGGGCCGTTCCGGCCTCCGTCATCGTATTTCTCGAGGCTAGATACCGGTCCAGAAGTCCTTGAATCTGCAGCTCTTGTGGGTTTAATTGAATGTTCTTATCCATGTTCGTACCAGCCTCCCGAGTAACAGACGTAATAGTGAGGTTACGTTTGCGTAACTTTTTTGGGGAAGCTCATTTCGACACGTCAGATGCAGTCCTGCTTGCCGTCAATAGGCCAAAAAAGCTGTTTCCCGTGAGGTCTTGGGTAGCAAGCTGCATACAGATCTCTATCTCGCCGTCCTTAATGCCGTCTTCTGACAAAAGCTGGGTCCTAAATGACTGGAGTACTTTGGCGTAACACTTTTCCAGCCAACGCATTACGGTCGATTCATGAATTCGTCCTGCAGGGTTCTTTTCTCGTGTTTGAGACTTCCGCTGAAACCACGCCCGAAGCGGTGAGTCTTCGCTTTCGACAAGCCGCGATATCTCACGCAATTTGGGGTTTTCCACGTGATAGTAAAGAAGAATCAGCTTCTCATGGTCTTCAAGCGAGCCGAAAGCCGATTCGATAGCCTTCACCGTGACCTTTCGGTAGCGGTCGCGGGTTATCTGATCGACCATTTCGGTCTCGCCGCCGACCGGGGGTTCGGCGAAACTCGCGTGGGCCGTGCCCTCGCCGACGTTTTCGGTCATCTCGTCCAGTGATACTTCATCGTGTCCGGCACGATGGCGGTCGACCAGCGAATGCCAAATGACGGTTCGAAGCCATCCGCGAAGGCTTCCGCGACCGCTGTAAGTCGCAAATTTCGAAACTCGTTCGCCGTCAACTATCCGTGTGCCATAAAGTTGTTCGTAAACGGCATCGACGATGTCCGTGGCGTCCATCTCTGTTCGCGCGAGATGGCGGGCCACGCGCTCCATGTAGGATCGATGCTGGTGATCGAAATCCCACCATGCGCGTTCATTGCCATTCGCACACGCAATGGCTAAAAACAGATCGTCGGCTTGGATCTGGCCGAGAAGATCGTCGATGTCTTTTATTGTGAGTGTTTTGTCGCCGGAACTCGAAAACCGATCGATCGTGGCGTTTAGAGATGAAGAGAAGCACTCATGGGTGACTCCAAAGTTTGGCGCGTTCTCGTGGCACCGGGCGTACATCTGCCCGATAATTTCCTCGCAATGCCGCTGGAGATCTTCGTTCATAATCGCGAAAGCACGTGACGAACGCCCAACATTATAAGTTATGTCGAAAAATTATCCTAGTTTTGCGTAAACTGCCGGATTTTCGTTAAGACATCGAAGCGATAGGGTTTTCCGAATCAAGATTCGCCGGAACCGAAATGTGCAGTTTCTCGTCCGAATATTGAAGCTGGTAGAGCCGCCAATATAGGCCGCGGATGCCAAGCAGTTCGTTGTGCGTACCGCTTTCGCGAAGCTCGCCGTGATGCAGAACCATTATTCGGTCGCAGCGCTGGATGGTGGACAAACGGTGCGCGACGACGAGCGACGTGCGTTTCTCCATTACGCGTTCGACGGCCTGTTGTATAAGCTGTTCGGTCTCGGTGTCGATAGAACTCGTTGCCTCGTCCAGGATCAGTATTTTAGGATCGAATGCAAGAGCGCGGGCGAACGAGATCAGTTGTTTCTGGCCGACCGAAAGGCCCGCACCTCGTTCCTTGACCAGCGATGCATAACCATCGTCCAGCTTACGGACGAAATCGTCGGCTCGCACTTCCTTCGCCGCCCATTCGATCCGATCGTGGTCGATCTCTTTATTGCCCAGTCGAATGTTATCCTCGATCGAACCGCTAAAGAGAAAAACGTCCTGAAGTACCACTGCAAAGTTTGACCTTAGGTCGTGCGAGGCCCAATCGCGGACGTCAACGCCGTCAACAAGTATCTTTCCCTTTTGGACGTCGTAAAAACGCATCAGCAGATTGGTGATCGTAGTCTTGCCCGAACCCGTGTGGCCGACAAGGGCGATACTCTCGCCGGGCTCGACCGCAAACGAGATATCCTTCAATATCCAATCCTCGCCTTTGTATGCGAACCAGACATTCTGAAATTCTATGCGGCCGTCGATCTTTCCGGACTTCTTTGGGTGTTCCGGACTTTTGATGTCGATATCCAGGTCTAGGAGGATAAAGATCCGGTGTGACGCGACGATCGCGGCCTGGAGGACGTTAAACTTGTCCGAAAGATCGCGTATCGGCTGAAAGAGCTGAAGCGAATACTGGATAAACGCTGCAAGAATTCCTATTGAGATCGCTTCGCCGGCCGACGAGAGTGTCGGAAGATGTTCGTAGCCAAACGAAAAGATGACCAGGGCTATCCCGAAAGCACCGATGAAATCGACCAGCGGGTAAAAGACCGAATAGTAATAGATCGTCTCGATATTTGCGTTACGGTAATCGTCATTGATCTCGTGAAAGCGTTTCTTTGCTTTCGATTCGGCGTTCATCAACTGGACGGTCTGAGCACCCGAGAGATATTCCTGTAAGAATGCGTTCAATTTCGCGTTTCTTGTCCTAACACGATCGAATCCGCGTCGGGCATGTTTGCGAAACCAGTTGGTGCAAGCAAACAGGATCGGGACCGTGATTAGCGTGACTAGTGTAAGCTTCAAATCGAGAGCCAACATGAATGCGATGATGGCGAAAATTCTCACTAGATCCCCAAGAACATCGACGACACCTGAAGTGAATAGTTCGTTAAGCGAATCAACATCCGACGTCAATCGCGTCAAGATGCGTCCAACAGGGTATTTGTCAAAGTAGGCTAATTCTTGATGTTGGAGCTTTGTGAAGATCTCGGTTCTAAGGTCGAACATTACACGTTGACCGACGTTGTTTACCAGAACTTCCTGAACGTAGGAAAAAATGAAACCGAATAAGAACACTCCAAAATACGCAAGAGCGAAGAGCCATGCACCCTCGGTCTTTTTGGGGGTAATGAAATCGTCTAAGGCGATCTTGGTGAAGTAAGGTTGTGTGCTGCCAAGGGTGTTCGCCAACAATGTTACCGCCAAAGCACCGGCAGCAATGTACCAGTAAGGTTTCAGATAACGCAGTAATCGACCGGCAACCTTTAGGTCATAGGTTTTGCCGATTGCGTCTTCTTCGTGGTATTTCTGGGCCTCTTCTGACATCTAGAATTAGATTCTAATTATCCGTGAACAGGAACTAAAGCGACGCGGCATTTATTTAGAGTGACCAGGTACTAATGGAACGTTACAAAAATGTTAAATCTACGATGAGTGAGCAACTTCCCGGCGGGCCGTATCGTATTTTATTTATACGATATTAACGGACTCAAGGAGAGAAACTATGTCGGACTTTATCTTTCCCGTCGATTCGAGTGTCAGCACTTACCATACAACTGAGCACTATTTGCGTCGGGTCTTGACCGGGGACGTCGCGAGCGTGAGATTCCGACTTGTGAATGCGGTTGAAAGGCTGGGATATGACATTCTCGACGACGAGGAGAGCGTGATCCGAGGCCGTCGTTCCGCCAGAGGATGGGGAACGTCTTACTCGTCGGCAGACGTTCTCGACTACCCAATGACGCTGATCGTCAAACTGAAGGCGCAGGGCGAGCATGCGACTCGGGCCACTTTTGATTACGTTGTAAAGCATCCTTCGCTCTCCAAAGGCGAAAAAGAGATACTCACGCGAGAGGCTGAAGCGATCTCCGCTCTTGCGACCGTCCGGGCCGTAGAACGTATCTGTCTTGCCTGCGGAACGGAATCGACCGATGATTCCCGATTCTGCCGCCGATGCGGTGCGAAGATGACCGTCGAAACAAACGAACTGGAAATACTCAGAATGTCCGCGGAGATCCGGGCAGGTCACACCTCAGTGGTCGCTGCTTTTATTGCGGCCGCCGGCGGGTTCGGACTTACCGTAGCGGCACTAATTGCGATCTTGGGTTCGGGGATCGTATTAGGCAAAGGTCTTGGCGCGATCCTGACAATTGGTGTTATTGCCAGTTTCCTGAGCATAGTTTTCGTTTCGTTTTCGTGGAATCGGGTTAGCCGCTCGTTAAAACGTACTACACAAACTGAGCCTCCACTCTTTGAACATCCAAAGTCTCAACTGAATCCGGCGGTTATGTCGTTCACGGTTCAGCCCGGTTCCGTCACAGAACGGACGACCAATCTTCTTCGGTCTGAACCTGACCCGGCAAAGACCGGCGAGTTCTTGACCGAACGCGACGAACCTGTAAACTAGGGCATCAGGTGAATCGGTTTCTCGAACAGAACAAGGACAATTGGCAGCGTCTCGAGGATCTGTTGTCGATGATGTCCGGCCGAGGGCTCGGTGAATTGTCCAAGCTTGAGGTACGCGAGTTTGGCGAGCTATACCGTCGTGCCGCTACGGATCTCGCCATTGCTCGTGCCGAGTCTCGCGACCCTAAACTCTTAAATTATCTGAACAGCCTCGTTATCCGGGCTCACGGTAAGATCTACCGTGCCGAAGGCGAGGGCGTCGGGATCATCAAGCGTTTCTTTACGAGGGAATTCCCGGAGACATTTAGAACGAACTGGCGGTACATGGCGGTCGCAGGTGCCGTCTTTTTCCTGTTTGGCATCTTTGGCTTTATCGCCACCGCAAACAATACGGACTTCACGCATTTCGTTGGCCTTTCGGGTGTGACCGAACAGATCACGGCCAACAACTACTGGTGGAAATCGCTCAACGATGCTAACCAGATCGGGGCCAGCTTCATAATGTCCAACAATATCATCGTAAGCTTTAAGGCGTTTGCGATGGGAGCGTTGCTCGGTGTCGGCGCCTTTTACGACATTGCGTTTTTCGGAGCTCACGTTGGCAGCGTCTTCGGGGCATGCTATGCGCTGAATCCTCCTTTCGGGAACGAACTCGCAAGCTTTGTTGTCGGTCACGGTGTTATCGAGATCTCGACCGTTTTCTTCTGTGCAGGTTCGGGAATGATGATCGGCTATTCGATCGTAAATCCGGGAGACCTTACCCGAGCACAGGCATTGAAGAAGAAAGGTGTCGAAGCGATAAAGATCGTGATCGGTTCGGCGTGTTTTCTCGTTGTCGCCGGCCTGATAGAAGGATTTATCTCGCCGTCGTCGCTCCCGCCGGTGGTGAAATACAGCACGGGGATCTTTACGGGCATTGCGATGTACGGTTATCTGTTTCTTGTGGGCAGGTCGAAAGCGGAACCGACACCGGAACCGTCCTAGACACTGACCTTTGTTACTTTTTTGATATCGCCACCGAAGGCCAGCTTGGCTGATCTCTTCATCTGAACCGCGTCGCCCGAGGTGAAAAATCGATCATCGCCATCGGAAATTAATTTCCATCTTTTCACTTTGGCAGCTACCGCTTCCGCCGGGTCGATGAATCTGGTTTGCGGCGATACGAATTCTCGGAGCGTTTCTTCGATCGCGGGATAATGAGTGCAAGCAAGGATTATGTGCGAGCAATTCCTTAACGGTGACAATATCTTTTTGGCCTCTGCCTTGAGTATATTCGACGAAACATCTCCGCTTTCGATCATGCCGGAGAGCGGCTGCGCGATACGCTGTTCCAAGGCGATCCCACGATCCAAAAAGGCCCTTCGATAAACACCAGAGACGACCGTCCGCCGTCCGCCTATTAGCCCGAGCCGTTTCGGTCTCAACTTCTCCGCCAACTCAATTGCCGGATCGATAACGCCTTGTATCGGAATGCCGTGGTTCGCAAGATCGGGGATCGCCGTGCTCGCAGCATTACAGCCGATCGCAAGGTGCGTTACACCTTTTGTCTTAAGAAATCGGATCACTCTATCGAGACGGGCCGCGAGTTCGCGACGCTCCATCTTTCCGTACGGTGTCACGCCTGTATCGGAAAAATAGACTACCGACACCTCCGGTCGACGTTCCTTGATCAGCTTGTAGATGCTGATTCCCCCGATGCCCCAATCGATCAGTCCTAACATGTTTAAGGATAGGTTAATTTTGCTTCGACACCATTCTCGACGGGCCCGCTATCGAAAGCGACGATGCGCGAGTTCCACGCCATGTTCAGTATTTCCATCTTCTGCCCTGGAAAACGGCTTTCGAGATACCACTTCATCTCGTGCTCCGACCGGATCGGATTGTATTCGAGCATCTTTTTCCAATCGGGATTCGATACAAGTCGCTGAAGATTTCGGTTGTACTCGGCGTTCTTTCTTTGAGCCGACATGGTCCGCATTTTGTCTTTGAAAAGTCTCGGGTACTCGCTCGTCTTAACGGGAACGGTCACCATATCTATCACAAGAAATTTACCGCCCGGTTTTGTGACGCGTTTTATCTCCGCGAGCAGCGGGTCCCAGTCGAGATATCGAAACGACATCAGCGAGATAACAACGTCAAAGGAATGGTTCTCAAAAGGCAAAACGGGCCCGCTGATCTTTGTAAATTCAAGGTTGTTCTTGTCCGCATTCCTTTCTCGCGCTCGTTCAAGTATTGCTCCCGATTCATCGACGCCGACACCGCTTCCTATACGATCGGATAACGCATTGAGCAACGCGCCGTTTCCGCAGCCTATATCGAGCACACCGATCTCGCGGCTCTCAGGCAGATGTCGATCCAGCCAATCCCATTCATCCTTGCGGACCCTAATATCGGTAAACACGGCATCGTAGAGTTCCGCGACCTCGTTGTAAGTGTCTTCGCCTGTTACCTTCTTGGGTTCGAACACTTTCATTTTCTCTGCAGGCATCAGCCCGGCACGTTTTCGGATCGAGGCCAGATATCCGTGCGATTTTCGGCCCATGCAGCCTATCGTGTACAGCTTGCCGTCGGTGCTTTCACCCGCGGAAACATAGCGTTCCTTGCTGCGAGAAAATGTCGTGTACCAAAAGAAACCGTGTGCCTTAATGCCGAATGTTCGGGCAAAAAAAGGTGCGAACCAGCGTGCCGACCGGCAGCAGTGAAAGTATGCCGATGCATCGTCGGAAAAGGGTATGTCCATCGTCTCCCATTCGTAGGGAGAGAATTGTTCGGGAAACGCGGTCGTACCGTACATCGGGCCGTACATTCCCGAATGACCGACGAAATGAAACTCCTTGATCTTCCGCCCCGCTTCGCGGATCTCGGCAATTGCCCTTAGAACATCGACCTTGCTTTCGACCGCTCGTTGGATTATTTCGCCGTCAAATCCGCCCTCATGTTTTTCGTCCGCCAGAGTACGGGCTACGACCGGAAATTGCGTACCTCCGAGTCTATATTTTGTCGTGTAAATTATTAGGATGACGTCGTTTTCGGGCATTGATGTGCGAGGAAAGGATAGAAAATCTCACTGTCTTAGTAAAGCGAAAAAAGGCAGCCGGGTTTCGACTGCCCTTCGGTAAAAATTGAAAACAGATCGAAGGTCTTTTTCCTTTTTTGCTTCTTTGATGACGCGGATCA
>CAYTDJ010000099.1:0-8107 GCA_964436265.1 uncultured Chloracidobacterium sp.
CTGCTCAAAACTCGGTGCATCGTCCTTATATTCGATCTCCTGGGTACGGTATCCTGGGTCTAAATAATCCTGAAACTCCCGTCCATAATCGATCTCTTCAAAAGCGTCCGTATTTTCAACTCCGGAGCTATCAGGAAGATCGGAATCGGAACCACTGTCTGTGTCGTAGTCGCTTATAGTTGATTGCCCCGAATCAAGGTCCTCTAGGATCTGCTTCTGGTCCGGTTGTGCTCCTTCGAATTCCGAAGCACCATTCTCATAGCCATTAAGAAACCCATCATCCGCACCGCTGGAGTTTTGATCGAGAATATCCGCTGAGATCTCGTTGAGCTCATCGCCGGATTGAACTTCCTCAAGAATTGGATTTGCAACCATCTCCTGCTCGATGAGATCCTGCAATTCCATCGATGTCATTTGCAGCATTTCGATCCTTTGACGCAACTGGGGCGTTAGGACCATCTTCTGCTGTAAAGAGGTGGTTAATCTAAGTGACGACATAATTTACAGATGCCGATGAAAGTATCGAACCATTGCTGCACGAGTCAATTTGATTATAAATGGTTTTTCGGGGAATGTGAAAAATATCGGAATTTCAGAGGCTGAATCGTTCGCCAAGGTAATATTTTCTGACCTCTGGGTCCTCTACGAGCTCTGAGGGAAAGCCACTTCTGAGGATCTTGCCTTCCGTCATTATGTAGGTCCTATCAGTGATGCCAAGGGTCTCCCTTACATTGTGGTCGGTGATCAATATTCCGATGCCGTTTCGCTTAAGATGCAGTATTATCTCACGAATATCGTCAATGGCCAGGGGGTCAATTCCAGCAAATGGCTCGTCGAGAAGAATAAACCGGGGCTCAGTCGCAAGGCATCGTGCGATCTCGACCCGCCTGCGCTCGCCACCTGACAGCGAATCGCCGCGAACACGTCGTACGTGCTCCACTCCAAACTCTTCAAGCAGTTCCTGCAGCCTGGTCATTCGTTCCGATCGAGTCGATCTCCGTGTCTCAAGCACCGCCAAGATGTTCTGTTCCGCGGTCAATTTTCTGAATATCGACGGCTCCTGAGGAAGGTACCCAACACCAAGCCGAGCGCGAAGATACATGGGCAGATGCGTGACATCCTCATCGCCAATGCTGATCGAACCGTGTTCAGTAGGTTCGAGACCTACCATCATGTAGAAGGTAGTTGTCTTCCCTGCTCCATTTGCACCCAGCAATCCGACCACCTCGCCCGTCGCAACATTGATCGTAACATCGTCAACGACACGACGTTTTGCGTATGTTTTCCTGATACCATTCGCGGAGAACGAAATGCCATGTTCTCTTTTTTGTATGCCGTTTGAAGTCAACAGCCCGTTCGAAGCCCCGTTCTTCATTGGTAGGATAATACTAATTTTCCTTTATCTTATAAATCGAACGGGTACGGCCGTTGGCGTTTTGCGTGGATCTTCCTTCGGACACGACCCGGTTGCTGCGAAGAAAGATGGTCATTTGACCGGCTTGGGATGTTCCATTTTCAGCGTCCTCCACTCGGGCCGGGTTTCCGCGTAGGATCACACTCTCATCAGACGCATTGTATATGGCAGAATCGGCATTAGCCTTTCTTTTCGGCTGAGTGATGATAACACTCTCCCGAAATTCAGAACGCGAAAGTTCGTTATTCTCATTTAAGTAGATGTCAGCCCTCCCGCCCGTTATGCGATCAGTAGACTGACGGACATCAACACCCCCGACATATCGTATTAGACGCGTGTCTCTGTAATAGGTCATCGAATCGGACAATGCAGATACCGGTACAGTTCTCTCAATTCCGTTTTCTTTCCGCTTTACGTCGAATAAAAGACTCTGAACGTTCCCCTCTGCATCAAATTGTCCAAGCGGTTGTTGTATATAAAAACGGCGTGCCCTGACATAACTCTTTTCCTGCCATCCTCGCGCATTACCGCTATACGTGGCTGTTTGGGCACGATGGTCGATCTCTGCCGTGTCTGACGTAACGAATACGGGTTTGTTAGAATCCGAGAAAGGCGTTGCTCCGCCGGCCTGCTTTTGGCTGTAATATGTCGTGCTAACATTACTTCGCAAAGAAGACCTTTCATTTTTCGTGTCCCAGTCGATCTCACGAGCCTTTGCTCGTGCCCTCGAATCCCAGACGGTCGGTTCTCCGCCGCGAAGTTGTACTATCCCTGTAGTCGGCATAAATGACATTTGATCAGCTAAACCATTTCGATCCAACTCAGAAAACCTGGCATTTCCGAGAGCATCAAGCTTTTCTATGTCCCTTGACGATTCATTAAAAGCCGCATTTAGTGATTCAGCGGTCAACACCTGATCGCCGCGAGACGCATTCGCTAAAGTTGGGGTCCGGACCGTCCGTGTGCCCTTTCCGCCGCTACAGTTCTTTGCGTTGTTGCCCGTCGGAAAAAATTCACAATCGAATCGCGGAGCAGTAATATTGGTCTTATAGTTCTCCGCCGCAACTTTCAGGGGATCAACAAAAAGTTCTGCTGATCCAACCGCCTCAGCCTTTAAAAGATTCTTTCCATCTGATGAGAAAAATGTCCGGACCGTATCCGCGGTTACTCGCTTGTTGGCGGCATCAGGTGCATTGTTCGGTGAGTCAAGCTGAATGGTCGTCCGGCCATCGGTGAACATCTTTTCAAGTACGCCGCCTTGTTTGAATCTAAGGCTGATCGAACGCGGAGCCGCCATTGTGACTTTTGAATACTCTTCGGGTTTCGATGGTGTCAATACGGTTGAGGCCTGAGTGATCGCATTAGCCTCAATTAGTGCCTGTCCATCGGCAAATGTGGCGTTCAGTTCTGTCGCTGATATCTCGATCGTTCGATCTGCTTCGATTTGCCGAAGGTAACCGCTCCCAACAATATTTATTGTTTTTAATCTTTTTGTTGGAAACAAGTCCGCGATGATCTTGTCACCACGCGCAAAATTACCACCCTGGGTGATCTGCGCAGGACCCACTAACTCAATATGACCTGTCGTTTGGCCGTAGGATGCACTAGACGACGTAATAGTCGTGGGCATTGAGTCGGACGATGTCGTCACGATGTTGACATCATCGCGCAGGTTAAAACTATCAGAAGGTTTATCGTAAAGTGCATAGCCGGAAGTAATTGTTGATTGCGGGCCACTGTTTTCGACCGATTGGATCGATACGTTCTGAAAAACTTCGGCCGACTTGAGCTGTCGAGGCTGCCGTTCAGGGACAATTAGGGACACAACCGAATGATCAGCCGTGAGGTCGATCATGCGGGACGGTACCTTAGAGACACTATGTATTTTGGTACCGCTCCTCGTCTCCACCTTTTCATTGAGCTGATCATAAGATGCATACCCTGCGTTAATTGTGGCTGATGGTTCGCCTGAAAGTTCTACAGATTCATACTGCCGGATCTCAACTTCCCTAAGCAGTTCGATCAATTTCTTTGGTACGTTTACAACAGCGCCATAAGATCTACCGGATACGTTTTCACGGACGAATTCTACCGATTCTTCAGCGGTCGCGGTCTCATCAGACTTTCTGTATGTGATCTGGTCAGTCATGACTTTTAATCCGTCACGAGTATCTACATTGACTTTTCCCGCGAGATAGGCCGTAAAGTTCTTATTTTCTTCAGGTACATAGATCGCCTTATCTGCTGTGATCCGGTCCGAAACATCAGCTGTCTGGTCGAATACCTGGAGGAAGACATTTTCCAGCTCCTGGTGGTTATCTGAGTACGTGACGGCTCGGTCAGCCTTTATGTAATATCGCTTTGTTCCCTCGTCATACTCAGTCCGTTCGTAACCGTCCACCGTCGCAACCACATCTTTTGAGAGTGAAGTGGGGCGGCCCTTCATCCGAAAATCGGTGCTTGTACGGGAGTTTATGTAGCTGATCCCGATCCCGATCACCGTAAGCCCGAGCAAGGCGATCGCCCCGTAACGCACGTAACGGGGAATAGCGGCTCGCAAACCAAAACTGCTCAATTTATCTGATCTCGACTCTGCCACAATGCTAATTATCGGCTCTTAGATCCTCGACGACAAGCTGAAGCCTAGTATTGCCATTCCACGTGTTTGCCTCAGCCGTATAAGCTAATTGGATGCGCGTGCCTTGTTCCAACGTTCGCCCAATTGATCGTTCGACCCCATCCCACCATACGGCCTCAAACCGTCTGTTGCCTTCACCAAGGAGCCACAACTTCAGGTGTTTGTCTTTCATTACCCTGGGTTCCTCAAGAACAACCAATCCTTTTGTTACGAATACCGGTTTCGGATTTCCAGCACCAAACGGCTCGAATCGTGCGATCTCGGAAATAAGCGACAGATCCAGTGTCTGGGCGGAAACATGTGCATCGATGTCTAGCACGGGAATGAGATCGTCCTCAGACAACTTCGACGCGGCATGGGCATTGAGTTCGGATCTTAGAGCCTCTATGTTCTCGGTTCTGATTTGCAGGCCTGCGGCCGCGGCGTGTCCGCCGAATTGTTCAAAAAGATGCGCGCATGACTCTAGAGCATGCATTAAATGGTAATTCCCGATGCTTCGTGCACTGCCGTGGGCTATTTCGTTATCAACGGAAAGCACGATAGTCGGGCGATTTAACCTGTCCGCAATCCGCGAAGCAGCGAGTCCGATGACTCCTCTGTGCCAGCCTTCACCTGCTACTACTACGAACTTGTTCTGAAGATGTTCGCAGGCTTCAAATAGAGCTCGTTCACTAATGTCTTGTTGGATCTTTTGGCGTTCACGGTTTCTAACATCGAGTTCTTCGGCAAGTCTTCGCGCCAACGTGAAGTCACTAGCCTCAAAAAGCTCGACAACCGTTTTGGCTACATCCATCCTGCCGGCGGCATTTATTCTAGGTGCGATCCGAAAGCCGATGTGGTAGCTGGTCATATCTGATCGACAATCAGCGATCTCCATCAGCGCCTTTAGTCCGAGATTAGATGTACTTGTAAGGTCCTTTAGGCCAAGAGACACAATTGCACGGTTCTCACCTGTCAGCTT
Organism: uncultured Chloracidobacterium sp.; assembly: GCA_964436265.1. GTDB lineage: Bacteria > Acidobacteriota > Blastocatellia > Pyrinomonadales > Pyrinomonadaceae > OLB17. Next base: position 5,014 of record CAYTDJ010000099.1, read on the forward strand.
CATGATGTCCGCAACGGTTCCGATCGCCGCTATTTTGAGTAGACCAGGAACAAGATGCTCTAAGTTCGCCTCTCTCAACAGTGCGTGTGCCAATTTAAATGCGACACCAACGCCAGCAAGGTGTTTGTCAGGATATGGGCATCCGGGCTGGTTTGGATTTACAACAGAAAAGGCAGGGGGATTTCCTCTAGTCTCGTCAGAAAGATGATGATCGGTCACGATCACATCAAGGCCATTTTCCCTTGCCCACTCAAGTGGTTCAAAACTCCTTATCCCGCAATCGACTGTAATGGCGAGTGTTACTCCTTCAGATCGAGCCCTTTGTAGCGTTTGAGTATTGACGCCGTAGCCCTCCGAGAAACGGTTCGGAATATGAAACCTGGAGTCACCGCCGATCATCTTGATAACTTTTCTGAGCAGAGACGTTCCTGTCGTGCCGTCTACATCATAATCACCCCAGATCAATATCGTTTCTTTGTTTTTGATCGCCTTCCGGATCCGTTTTACGGACTCCCGCATGCCTTTCAACAAATATGGCTCGTGGAGAGCGGATAAACTTGGATTAAGAAATGATCGTGCGGATTCTTCATTATCATGACCACGCGCGATCAATAGCGCTGCGGCGAGCGGTGATACTCCGATCTGGTCCGCGAACTTTCGAGATCTCTCGTGATCATGTTTTTTAATCACCCAACGCTTTTGCATTATGCCTTTGGATCCAGTATTCCCTGCCAGAGTAAGACCAATATCAACGTGCCGAGTATCAGCCGATACAGGATAAAAATAAACGTTGTATTCTTACGAAGGAACGCGATCAGAAACCAAATAGCAAGATAACCGACGATCGCCGAAACGATGGTTCCGACCAGCAGTGGTACAAAACTGTCAGGGGGGAGAATTCGGAGGGCTTCACGAAGCTCTAAAAGTCCGCTCGCAGTTATCGCGGGAATTGACATAAGAAATGAAAATCGTGCTGCCGTTTCCCGCTTCTGACCAGCGAAAAGGCCGCCCATGATCGTCGAACCCGATCGGCTTGCTCCCGGCATAAGTGCGAGTACCTGGGTAAAACCGACCACCAATGCATCTAAAACGCCCAAGTGCTTTATGTCCTTTCGTTGGCTCCCAACCTTTTCCGCTAAGGCAAGCATAAGCGCTATCCCGATAAGCATTGACGCAATGATCCAAAGGTTTTTAGTGCCCTCTCCTTCAATGAAATCCTTGAATATAAGGCCGATCGTACCGATCGGGATAGAACCTATTATGATCAGCCAGCCAAGCCATGATTCGCTTGACAGCCAGATCGGGCGAACGCCGTCGGTACCAGAAAACCTCATTCCGCGCTTTCCGGTGAGCAATGCCCAATGGTCGCGAATGAACGCTGAAGAGATGTTCCAGATGTCTGATGCGAAATAGACGAACACCGCGGCAAGCGTTCCAAGCTGAATGACCGCTATTGTTGCGGTTATCTGTTGAGCGTTTCCGTCATAGATGTTTGTCCAGCGGCTGGCAAACACAAGATGAGCGGTGGAGCTGATCGGAATAAATTCGCTCAAACCCTGAACTAAGCCAAGTATGATCGCCTGTATAATGTTCATTAGTGTTCACGTCCGGAGGTGGGCGGTTAGTTATAGTACACTGAAATTTAACACTTGCCGTGTAACATAACAAATAACCTATTTGTCACCCTTCACCTTGTTCCACTTTGATCGAGCGTGTTATAAAACATCAACTTTCACCGAGCATCCTCATCAACTATCGTCAATTGCGATCGAATGCATAGCGAGCTCAGTCCGCAAAAAACAAGGAGAATCAATAGTGGGAAAACTTAGGTTAGTTTCGTCAAAAAACGGCAAAGTGGTCGTACGGGAAGAGAATTTCGGATCTGATCCTTCGGTAGTCCTTTATCCGGGTTTGAGTAGCTGTATCACGATAACCCTTGATTCTCCTCAAGGTCTTCTGGGAGTTCATATCACCGTCCTCACCGAGGACTATATTATCGATGAAATGTTCACTCACCTCGCTGCCGGTGTAGGGGAAGCCTATGTAGTGGGTCAGATCGAGGAATACAAGCTAAAAACGCAATTGAAATCCTTTAATACCCGCAAGAAAATGTCGTCCAAGCTCAAACGTGCGATCGACGGTGTACATAAAGTCTTTTTTTTCGATCTCGGCAGGTTGTCACACGATGCAGACCTGCTCGTCAACAAAAATGGACTTGGTTTAGATTTCGGCTGGGCTCCAATTAGAAAAATAGGATGGGAAGTCGAGAACGACACCGGCGGATTTATGGCTATCAACGCGAAGGATTTCCTTAGCCGGTAGAGTTTCGGTACGGGCACGGCCTTGGCTTTAAGGATATGAACATACTAGTCAATTCACATTAGTTCGATTTGGCGGATGATCAGTGTCAATTACCACCCGGGTATTGAAAAAGAGTGGCCGCCCGATCTACAAAACAGTAACTAAACGCGACAACGCTATTTAGTAAAAATGAAAACCAATACGATTAGCCGTTAAGTTGACGCGAGCTCATTCACGATATCTCGCCTTCCCTGCAATGCGATCGTAAAGCCAGGCCGGCATAAATTTACCCGCTCGGACAATGGTCGCCAATTGCCATGGAAATGCAGCGAACTTCTTCTTCTTCTCGATGGCTTTAATGAATAGAGGTATTGCCGCCTCAAGTTCCATAAGAAATGGCATCTTATTAGCTCGGCCGGAAGTGAGTGGCGTTCGAATAAACCCGGGTTGGATGATCGTTACGCTGACGCCTTTATGCTGCACGTCGAGGCGGAGACTCTCAAAAAAGGCGGTCATCCCGGCCTTGCTGGCCGAATATGCCGCCGAACGCGGCAATCCCCGAAAACCCGCCAGACTTGAGATCGCAACTATATGACCCTCACCGCGTTCTAACATTGACTGAACCACCGCGTGAACCGCGTTCACGGCTCCAAGAAGGTTTGTATCGATCACCTTTTTTACAGATCGGGGATTGTACGAACGAGTTTCCTCGTCGTTTCCGCCGATACCCGCATTTGCTATAAGACTGTCAAGATGTCCATACTCGCGTCGAAGTTCGTCCGCAGCATGCGTT
>CAYTDJ010000100.1:0-8071 GCA_964436265.1 uncultured Chloracidobacterium sp.
CAAAGTGGTGAAGATCGCAGACCTTCGTCAGGAATTGCCGCCGACAACGGTCTGATCAACACTCGCCGGATAGAGTGGATTTCCCTTGGCCTCGGCCCAGTAGGCAACAGTTACTCCAGCGAAAAACAGTGCTGACATTGCGGCAAAGACCGCCCATCCGTGCCCTTGCGACTTGACCATTCGGCCGAGTGTGTATGTAAACCCTGCAGGTAAAAGAAATATCAACAGCAGCTGCACAAAGTTAGAGAACGGCGTCGGGTTTTCGAACGGATGAGCGGAATTTGCGTTAAAGAATCCGCCTCCGTTGGTACCCAACATCTTTATTGCAAGCTGTGATGCAACCGGCCCCTGTGCGATCGTCTGCGTATCTATCGTTTGGCTTTCCTTGACTTTCTGGCCGTTCCCGTCGGTGACGACATCTCCGTCGGCATCTTTTTTATCGACTTGAACAACAAAATGGTCCGACAGATAAGCGGTGTCGTATGGCTTGAAGTTCTGTACCACACCCTGCGATACAAAGAACACTGCCGCAAGGAAAGATAATGGCAACAGGACATAGATTGTCCCGCGTACCAGATCTACCCAAAAATTGCCTAACTTATCGGTCTGGGACCGGGCAATCCCGCGAATGAACGCGATCGCGACCGCCATCCCAACTGCGGCTGACGCAAAATTCTGAACTGCGAGTCCGGCCATTTGAGTTAGATAGCTCATCGTGGATTCGCCGGCATATCCTTGCCAGTTCGTATTGGTCGTAAATGACACCGCGGTATTGAAAGACGAATGCTCGCTCGGCGCAGGAAACCCCTGAGGGTTAAGGGGCAAGTAGAATTGCATCCGCTGCAGGACATAAAGAACCGCGACCGAAATAAGGCTAAAGATGATCATCGTCGCCGCGTAGCGCTTCCAATTCATCTCTTCGGTTGGATCGACGCCGGTTATCTTGTACAGAAACCGTTCGATCGGACCAAGTATCGATCCAAGAAAAGTCCGCTCTCCTGAATAAACATGAGTCAGATAGATCCCCATCGGCTTTGTCAGCAACAGGATGATCCCGAAGAACAATAGAATTTGTGAAATGCCGCTGTATGTCATAACGGTAAAGGACGTAGAGGGCTAAATACCCCAGAGGTTTGTAACGCCCTAAAATTTCTCCGGCCGCAGCAGCGCGTATATCAGGTAACCCCCGATCAGGACTGAGCAGATAAGCGCGGCAATTGTCTCAAAGCTCATCACTCTCTCCTCCCTTCTGCAGCCTGCCGCAGAACCATATATATGCGAGGGCAAGCAGGAAAAATGCGGCCGTAACGCCTAAATAGATCAGATCAGCCATATCCGAAAACTCCTTAGTTGAAGTTGTAGCCAAGTTCGAACAAGAAAAAGTGGTTTCCCGCCGACGCCTTATCGTTGCCGATGGAATAGCTCCAGTAGGTAGTCACCTTTCGATGAGGCTTGAATATCACACCAGGCGTGAAATAACCGCTCGCGTGCCTTCCGGTTATCCAGTCAGCAGCAAACGCGAGTTTGTTGTTAACCGTTTGCTCAATGCCTAACTGCCCGCCGCCTCGAATGGCCATGGGAGCAAAAACGTTCTTGCTCGCGACGTAGCCGCCGGCCGTCAGCCTCGTTTTGTTGATGGTCTTGCTGATCGCCGCATAGCTGTAGGTGCCAATGTCGTAGGTGCAGTTCCTTACTGGTATATACACACTTGCTCCGGCAAAAAAAGCTGTATCTTTCTTCTCGTTTTCGTAGAACTTCCACTTCACCGTGGGCACCAGAGTCGTCGAGTCGTCGCCAGGCTGGATATTTCCGGTAACGTTAAGTCCGACCTCGACCTTGCCGCCTATTCCGACTACGATCCTGGGCACAAAACCGGAGAACCTCCCGAAATCATTTGTTCGATCCAATTTAAATGCCGAATCGAGTTCAACGTACACTTTCGCTTTGTTCAGGACGTCCGCCGTCGGGACGTTGAATATTGTCTGTTGTGCTTTTGACTCAATACTCAAAAGAAACGCGAACAGAAACGCGAAAACCAGCAGATACCAGATCCTTTTCATGGTAATTTCCAGCACTACTGTTTCAGAACTCGGTCGATTCCGAGTCCTTCGGTTCGTTTCGTGATTCCTCGTCCATACGATCAAGCGCGTGGGCACCGAAAAGAAGCAGTCCGAGTGAAGCAACGATCAAGGAAGTCACGGTCAAGCTGAGCGAACGGGTGTTGGCAACGATCTCACAGGCGGTCAGCAATGAAAATACAAGTCCGCTGATCCCGAACATCAACCCAGAAACAAATGAAACCGCCATTATGCCGAACCAGAAGTTTCGACGGCTCTCGGCCTTTCCCCTCATCAGCGGCCTTGGCGAAATGACCATCCGTGATGCTGTAGAGAGTTGTTGATTGGTCTGCATTTTATTATCCGAGCCGACTAGTTGACGGCCTCTCCATCATCAGGATACGAAGCGGATAATAAAGCCCGGATAAAAGTGATGTAAAAAATTCGTAAAGACTAGACTTCGGGAACAAAGCGATAACCGACCCAGGGTTCGGTCAAAATGTAACGGGGTTTTGAGGGTGTGGGTTCGATCTTTTTTCTCAAATTTCCTATAAAAACACGAAGATATTCGGTCTGTTCCGTGTATTCCCCGCCCCAGACCTTTGAAAGCAAGGTCCTGTGAGTGATCACCCGGTCGTGATGTTCTAGGAAATATGCTAGAAGCTCGAATTCTTTAGGTGTGAGGTGAATGTCGTTTCCGGCCACTTTCACGGTGCGGCGAGTATTGTCGAGAACAAAATCACCGATCTTAATTACTTCCTGTGACGACGATTCGTCCGGGCTCCGTCGAAGCGATGCTCGAACACGTGCAAGCAATTCGTTCATGCCAAAGGGTTTCGTGATGTAATCGTCCGCACCAGCGTCGAGAGCCTCGACCTTGACCTGTTCCTCACCGCGAACCGAAAGCACTATGATCGGAATTTCAGACGACTTTCGTATTGCTCGGCAAACTTCGATGCCATTCATTTCCGGCATCGAAAGGTCAGTTATCACAAGATCGGGATGAAAATCACGAAACAGGTCGAGGCCCGAATCTCCGTCAGCGGCTGTTCGGACGTCGTAGCGATGAGCACCGAGGCTGCGTTTCAGGACTCGAGTGATCTGATATTCGTCGTCAATTACCAGGATGCGTTTCGGTGTCATGGCTTAACTAATGGCTGTCGTCCGGACTCCTTTGAGTCACCCTCGCTGCCGATCGGCAGCTTTACCACGAATTTGGTGACAAATCCCTTATCTGCGTCCACAATACTGATATTGCCACCTTGAGATTCGATTATCCCGCGTGCGATCGCAAGTCCCAGGCCAAGTCCGCTGCCCGTCTTGTGAATGTCCTGTTCACTCTGGCGAAAAAACTTGTCGAAGACCTTCTCCCGCAACTCGAACCCGATGCCTCGGCCCTGATCTTGAACCGCGATCTCAATCTCGTTTTCGTCCATCTGAAGCGCCGATATCTTGATCGTTGTCTCATCCTCGGAATATTTCGCCGCGTTGTCTATCAAGGTGAACAATACCTCTGAGAGCGAAGAAGCATCGGCAACGATATTTGGCAGGTCAGCTGGAAGACTTACCTCAATGCCGCGGTTACCTAACGATCTGCCGGCCCTATCTATCGCATTGCCGACTATCTCATCCAATGCTGCAGGACGCTTTTGAAGGTGCAGAGCGCTCGCCTCAACTTTTGCTATGCCGACCATTCCGTCTATGAACTCATTCAGACGGTCGGTCTCCTCGTCTATGATCTCGAGAAATTCCCGCTGTGAATCTGGATCGAGCATATTGGAATCGGCATCTTCGATCAATGTCGTGACTGAAGCCTTGATCGATGTAAGCGGCGTTCTTAGGTCATGCGTTACGGCATCAAGCAAAGCAGATTTCAGCTTTTCGCTTCTCCGCAAGGCCTCCGCTTCGCTCGCCTGCTCAAATGCTCCCTTGAGTTCTTCATAGAGCGTTTCGATCTCACGCTGCCGTGCTTCGGATTCCTCTGCTCGTCTACGCGCATAGCCGGAAAGTTGACCCGCGATCAGAGCCGTGATCACAAACGTCCCGAATGCCAGCCAATTTTCAGCGCCTGAGATATTTAAGGTGTGGAACGGAGGCAGGAAAAAGAAATTGAAACAAAGGATACCCACAACGGACGCCAGCAGCCCGGCCGTGCTTCCAAACAGTGTAGAAGCAAACAGTACGACAAGCAGCAAGGTCAAAGCCACTTCCGTGGAATTCAGAAACTCTCTGTAAGGAAGTAGTGCCGCGGTGACCAGCAGAACTACGCCGAATGAGACCGCGATCCGTACCCCACGTCCAAGTTTTCCAAACCGGCCGAACGCCATACCGCGAAGTTTCCGCCATTTTCGATCGCCAATCAACTTTCGGCTTCGGAAATTCTCTCGTTCGTCGTCCCTTGGCGGAAAAACCACAGCACTCCGGCGCTGCCCGATAAGATCCCCGAAACGATCGTCAGCGTCATCGGCGAGATGAAATACATCAACTCGCCCGAGATATAACTGAACGAACCGAAGACTGTAAGCTCAGCACCGCGATCAAGAGTAGAGATCCGTCCTCGAATATAGTCGGGCAATGAACGCTGAAACAGCGTTTCCTGAACCGCATATTCGACGCCGATGATCAGCCGAGACACAAAGGCAAACACCGCAAAAAGTAAAAGCGTAGGCATCAATCCGGCTACGGAAAACAGCAAGCCGTGGATGATCAAAGCCCAACCAATGAACCACGTGTGCCGGCCCTTTCGGTCTAGGAATATGGACGTACGATGAGCTATGAGCATGCCGCCGCCGAGCCCGAGGCCGCCCGCAGTCCAAAGGATCGCCACCGCGATATCCGGATTCCAACCCTCGATTCCCGCAAAATGCACACCGCCCACACGTTCAAAAATGATATTGATGGCACCGCCTCCGACCGCCCAGATCACGTTCATGAGCAGGATCGTCAGCGCAAAATGATTGGTGACGGTGTAATGCAACCCTTCGCGCATCTCGGTCATAAACGACGGCCGCGTCGCCATAACTGCCATGCGTTCTGCCGTTTCCTGATCGCGGGTCGCCTCCTCCGGGATGAGCCAAACCGTATAAGCAGACGCAAGGAACGATATTGCATTGATAACAAAAGCGACCTTGTATCCAAAGATCGCCGCCGCCCACCCGCCCAAGGCCGAACCTATCGCCATCAAAAGAAAACGCGTCGAGAACATCAATGCCGTTCCGGCGAGCAAGCCCTCTTTGCCAGTCAGGTTCGGCGTAGTAGCGTTCTTAGCACCATCGAAAAACGCGCCAAATGTTGAAAGGAGGGTCGTTCCAACATAGGCGATCCAAAGATCACCTGCATCGTTTACAAATAGAAACAACAAAGCGACAGCAACACGAGCAAGATCTGTCCATATCATTACCTGCCGCCGAGAAAAACGATCGACAAATGTGCCGGCGATCGGCGACATAACGGCAAATGGCAAGACGCGGCACAGAAAGAACAATCCGGCCGCTGTCGGCGATGCCTCGGAAACCAAACGCACAAGGCCCGCACCGGCAATGAAGTTAAACCAGTTCCCGAGTTCCGAAATGAACTGCCCAGTGAGCAGATTTCGGAAATTGCGGTTTCCTCGGATCAGTTGTGCATAGGTAAGCGAATGCATTTGCTTTCACAGAATAAGCGAAACGGCGGGAAACGCGAAAAAAATACCGCCGACACAGATACAAACGTCAAATTCGCGCCGAAAAGGACTTGCTATGCCGATGCACTATTCCCCGATCACTTTGATCATGCTCCGAAGGGTCTGAATTCGAGCACATCACACCTTTGGGAAAACATTTTTTTGGTGCCGATTGACATCTCGGTCGCTACCGAATAACCTATTTCTTTATTGAAATCGACTTTCACTTTCAGTACAGAAATGGGAATAATTTTTATGAAGCGTTCACAATTTCTCATTGCCTTTCTTTCGGTCAGTATTCTAATTTTTTTCGTTTTATCGATCGCAGCGAACACCGATGATTCACAGTTGACGGTTCGCGGCCAGATTCTTGATCGGGATCAGGCCGTGGTTGTCGGAGCTGATGTTACGGCGACAAGGACAACGGACAAAGCTTCAGTTGTCGTCACATCGAACAACGATGGTGAATTTACCCTGACGCTTACGCCCGGCGATTACATTCTTGAAGTATCCGCGAGCGGATTCATTTCCCTGCAACGCAAACTTAGGGTCTCGCCCGACTCTCAGGAAGACATTGTGATCAATCTTGAGATCGCATCGGCGTCCGCGACCGTTACCGTTACCGACGGCGGCGAATACTTGGCGACTCCGATCACATCGGCAACAAAGACCTTCACAGCGCTTCGCGATATTCCACAATCAGTTTCGATCGTCGGTAGACAGCAGATTGCGGACCAGTTGATTACAAACCTCGGGGACTTTGCCCGATACCAGCCGGGCATCACTAGTCATCAAGGCGAGAACAATCGTGATCAGCTTATAATCCGGGGACAAAGCTCATCTGCGGATTTTTATGTCGATGGCGTAAGAGACGATGCCCAGTATCAGCGAGATCTTTACAATCTTGAGCGGATCGAAACGCTGCGCGGACCAAATGCCCTTTCATTTGGCCGCGGCGGTGGCGGCGGCGTCATAAATCGAGTCACAAAGGAAGCGGAGTTCGATTCACTCTATCAAGGAACGCTTCAGGGAGGTTCATACGGAAACAAACGAGCGACTTTTGATATTGATCAGAAGATCAATGACCAGTTAGCCATTAGAGTGAACGGCCTGGGTGAGGATTCTGACAGCTTCCGCGATTTTGTCGAAATGCGCCGCTACGGCTTTAATCCGACGGCAACCATAAAACCGGATGTTAACACAAGAATCACGCTCGCATATGACTTTTTCCGTGACCGTCACACTGCAGACCGCGGGATTACTTCGTTTCAAACTCGTCCCGCAGATGTGCCGTTATCGACCTTTTACGGCGATCCGGAGAACAGCAAGGTCCGCCTCGGGGCTGATATTTTTTCGGCAGGATTTGAACGCGTGTTCGGCTCTCTGATCTTCCGAAACCGTTTCGTTTACGGCGATTATGATCGGTTCTATCAAAATTATGTCCCCGGTTCGGTGAACGCCGCGAAAACCCTCGTCTCGATATCTGCTTACAATAACCGCGTCGAACGTAAGAACGTATTCAACCAAACCGATCTTGTTTATGCTGTGACAACGGGAAAGATCAAGCACACATTCTTGGGAGGATTTGAACTCGGGCGCCAGCGGACGACGACTTTCCGCAATACCGGATTTTTCAACGATTCGGCCACGTCTGTACAAGTACCGTATGACAACCCGCTAGTTTCGACGCCGACTACGTTTCGTCAAAGCTCTTCAGACGGTGACAATCTAACCGATCTCGGCCTTGCGTCGGTGTATGTACAGGATCAGGTAGAGTTGTCTCGTTATGTCCAGGTTCTTGGTGGGCTCAGATTTGATTACTTTGACCTAAAGTTTCACAACAACCGCACCAATGTCGCGGTGACGGATTTTCGTCGGATCGATCAGTTAGTTTCGCCTAGGATCGGTATCGTGGTGAAGCCTGTCGAACAACTTTCGATTTACGGCAGCTATAGCGTTTCCTACCTTCCGAGTTCAGGGGACCAGTTCTCGTCTTTGGCCGCAAACACGGAAACACTGAAACCTGAAAAGTTTCAGAACTACGAATTCGGTGTAAAATGGGAACCCTCGCGAAATCTCTCGATCACCTCGGCGGTATATCGTCTTGACCGAACCAACACGCGGGCTAACGACCCGAACCGACCAGGGTTCTTTATCACAACGGGAAGCCAGCGAACGAACGGGCTTGAATTAGGTGTCAATGGGAATCCAACGCGAAAATGGACCGTTTCAGGCGGATACGCGTATCAAGACTCGTTCATTTCCAGCACGACGACGTCAGCATTCGAAGGAGCCAGGGTCGGCCAGGTCCCGCATCATAGCTTCACTATTTGGAACAAGTATCAGATCGTCA
>CAYTDJ010000101.1:0-7909 GCA_964436265.1 uncultured Chloracidobacterium sp.
CGACGCCTGCCCCGAATGCATGGCCAAGATCTGCTGGATGATGAAGCAAAAACCGTCCGAAAGATATAAGCGGCTCGACGCATTTGCTCGACTGAATAAATTGGGAAACGAGGCCCGAGATTTCGAAAGCAAGGCCAAAACCGTCGAGTAGTACTATTTGCCGATATCACGGCGGTACTGCATCCCAGCCCACGAGATCTTTTCAACGGCTGAGTAGCATTTCTCTAGCGCAGACGCGAGATCATTTCCGGTCGCGGTGACGCCCAGAACGCGTCCGCCCGCGGTGACGAATTCGCCCGCGTCATTCTTAGCAGTTCCGGCGTGAAAGATGGTCACATCCTTTGCATCATCGAGTCCGCTGAGCACATCCCCTTTCCGAGGGCTATACGGATAACCTTCAGCGGCAAGCACGACCGTTGCCGAACTGCCCGGCACCCAGCGAATGTCCGCTTCGCCGAGTTTTCCTGCGAGCATCGCTTCGCAGATATCGACGAGATCGGTTTCCAGCCGGACGAGTATCGACTGCGTCTCCGGATCGCCGAATCGCACGTTGTATTCGAGCAGTTTCGGCCCGTCGGCGGTCATCATCAACCCGAGAAATAGTATTCCGCGAAACCGGAAACCTTCGTCCACGCACCCGCGAAGCGTCGGCTTGATGATCTCATCGACCACCTGCCGCGTTTGTTCTTCGCTTAGCAATGCGGCATCGGTGATCGTGCCCATGCCGCCGGTGTTCGGCCCGGTGTCGCCTTCGCCGATACGCTTGTGATCGCGCGTCGGAGGCATCAGAGCAAAGTCTTCACCATCGACGAACATTATCAGCGAGACTTCCCTGCCGAACAGGCATTCTTCGAGAACGATCTTCGACGCGGCCGCTTCTCCCGCGATAGTCGCGAGTTCTTTTATTGCTTCAACGGCTTCTTTCCGGGACGCGGCAACGACAACTCCCTTGCCAGCGGCGAGTCCATCTGCCTTTACGACAACCGGCGAAGACTCAGCGCCAAAAATACCCTCGTTAAGTATCGCTATCGCCTCGTCGGCAGAATTTGCATTCCTGAATATCGCGGTCGGAACGCCATGCCGAGACATAAAATCCTTAGAAAAGGCTTTGCTGGACTCCAACCGGGCTGCCGCCTGGCTTGCACCAATGATCTTCAAACTTCGACTCTCAAATTCATCGACGATCCCCAATGCCAACGGCGTCTCGCCGCCGACAAATGTGAGATCGATCGCATTCTTAACCGCAAATTCTGCAAGCTCTCTTATATCATCCGGTTTTATCTGAACACACTCTGCCAGGCCCGCTATTCCGGCATTGCCATTCGCACAAAATAGCTTCGTCACTCTTGGACTTTTGGAAAATGCGAGACAGATCGCATGTTCGCGGCCGCCTGATCCAACAACGAGAATTCTCATAGATTCCTTTTAAATGCTTGCGTTTTGTTATATACTCCCCGTTGGCCGCGTTTGACGCCAAACGTCGACATTTATTTTGCCGAACAACGTCACCGACCAAGTTTCAGGGTCGTTCTCAAATTAGCGATCTTCGTCTGATTTGAGTGATTACAGGTCGTGAAAATGACCGGAATTCACCTTCGGTCAAGATCGCTCAAAGCTGTGTTCCTCCTCCAATGCACCGGCACGTACTTTGAATCGCGATCGTAAATATTCGGTTATGTCTGATAGTGATTTTAACGGAACAGGGTCGGAACTGCACACGCCATTCGCCGAGGAATCGGAATTTCAGGACACGTCGATTCGATGTATAGACTGCGGTCGCGATTTCGTTTGGACGGCCGGGGAACAAGCCTTTTTCCGCGACAAGAACCTACAGAACCCTCCAAAAAGATGCAAGGAGTGTAAACAGGCCAAAAATGAGCGGCTTGCGGCAATAGCAAATGCTCAGGCGTCCGGGATCAAACAAAGGATCGAAGTCACCGTTGCATGTGCTCGCTGCGGTGAGGTCACGACGGTACCGTTTTATCCATCACAGGGAAGACCGGTCTTTTGTCGTTCCTGCTTTCTTGAAATGAACCCTTCGATCCTGAACCCAATGAATTAGCCCCCAACGTGCACGCTCGGCCGAAGTTCGGGATCCGGTTCGGCCTGCCTCAATATCTCGCGGGTAACCGGCGCCGTATCTCCTTCACCAAAAAGAATATATCTCGCAAGATACATGATCGGGTTTCCTTCGCTCCAACCAAAGTAAACGTGCGGTATCTTTCCGGTCGAGTCTCGAAGATGAAGCATTAATGCGGCGATCGCGTTCGGCACAGCGGGTGCCTCTGTTCGAAGGATCTTATAGCCCTCGACATCGACCCCGCGTATCTTCAAACCTCCCGTGAATTCCGATGCGTCACCCAGATCAACCTCGTAGAAAATGATCGGGTCCGAAGCGGGTATGTGATTATCTACCCGCTTTTCATGTTCCTTGAATCGGTATTCGGTCACATCACCGGTCTCGCGCCGGTTTGTGACTATTCGAATATCTCCATCCGCCGCATCCGAGAGAATTTCCAATGCTTGAGCGTCAAACTCGATCTCGCCAACCCTAACCTCCGTAGTTCGCACGGCTCGTGAAATAAACGACGTGGCAATGATACCTAGTATGAATAGTAAAGCGATCTGCAAGCCGCGCGGCTGTTCCAGGATATTTACGAATGTCGTATAAATGAAAACCAGTGTGATGACTAGATAAAGCAGCCAACTCTTTCGCGCCTTTGAGCGGGCCGAAATCGTGACCGCAACGGAAGCCGATGTCATCAGTACCAATACGCCGGTCGCATAAGCTCCGCCCTGTGCCGTTACGTCCGCCTGAAATAGTATCGTGACCAAAAAGCAGATCGCCGTAAAAACTAGCACGAGCGGCCTCGTCGCTCTTGCCCAGTCAGGGGCCATTCCATACCTGGGCAAATAGCGCGGAACGATGTTCAGGAGGCCCGCCATCGCAGACGCCCCTGCAAACCAAAGTATCAGGATCGTAGAAAGGTCATAGAACGTACCAAACACGTCACCAAGATATGAATGTGCGAGATAAGAAAGAGCCCGGCCATATGCTTCGCCGCCGGACTGAAACTTTTCCGCTGGGATCAGGACAGTAGTCACGATGCTGCTGCCAACCAGCAGGAAACTCATGATGATCGCCGCTCCCGCTAACAACTTCTTCCCGTTTGCGATTCGGCCCTCGAGGTAGGCGTGATGCTCTTCGGTAATATGAGAATCTTCAAATTTCGCAAGCTTTATCTCTGCCTTTTTTTCAGGGGACAGATGGATATCACTCTTTACCAAGGGCATCACAACGACACCCGTTTCAAAGCCTGAGAGGCCGAGTGCAAGCTTTGGGAAGACCCAAAGCGAAGCGATCAACAAATAGACGAGACTCCCGCCGACTGAAGGATTTGTCCAAACAAGCTGCTGCCACCTTGGAAAAGCTTCCGGGTTTATCCAAAATATCTCGTATATTCCGACGCCGATCGTAATAAGATTCAGCCCTATATATAGCGCCACTATGCCGACCGCTATCCCGATCGCTTCGTTAAAACCTCGCAAGAAGACGAGGCCAAGCATTCCTATCAATACCAGCGTGACGATGACTGCATGATTTAGAATTGGCAGGCTGTGTTCGACAAAAGGGTTTTCAATAATATGTGCCGTAGCATCGGCCGCCGAAAGTGTGATCGTGATAATGAAACTCGTGGCGACGAACCCGAGAAGCATCAAAACGAACATCTTCCCTTTCCATCGAGAGAGCAATTTCTCAAGCATGGAAATTGAGCCGTCACCGTGTGGGCTTTCTTCGGCAACACGCCGATACATGGGAAGAGCGCCAAATAGAGTCAAAAGGACCAGCACCAGTGTTGCGAACGGGGATAAGGCTCCGGCCGCCAAAAAGGCAATACCTGGCTGGTAACCAAGAGTCGAGAAATAGTCGACCCCGGTTAAACACATCACCTTCCACCACGGGTGTTTCTGGTGCCGGCCTTCCGGTTCATGGGGCCCTTCGATCTCTTGGACGCCCTTATACAACCAGCTCGAAAGCCAATTACGGCCTTTTCTGATCATCTTCGAAAAACCAGATAACCGCACTCACAAATCAAGTGAACACGACCATCTTTATCCAAAATTATTTTCAACGGCGTTATTTCCATCTGGCCATTAAAGTCAGCCGCCAGTGGGGACAAAGCGAAGATCCTTCTTCAAATCGCTGTCTGTCCCGCGATTCGATTCCCATGCCGTTAGAACTCGCGGATTCGGCCTTAAATATCCTCAAACGCCATAATTCACGTCTGTACAGCAGACCGATCAAACCACACCAAAAGGAGACCTGAAAAAAATTTTAGGGCGACGTCTCCCACACCGTCGCCCTTGTGGCCGCGAGTCCTCACCCCTCGCAGCCGGATGTTCACCGGGGAGGTGAACAAGTCGATTATCCATATTGACAGGTAAATTGCAACAATATTGGCCCGGGAACGCCAAATTGAATGACTAGATAGCTTTGAGGGTCATTCAACTCTAATAGCCCCGACGAAATAGCGGCGCTTCCGGTCAACGGTGTCGAGAAAAAGGCTGTACTCACCACGAGGGATCTCTTTGGAAACTTTTATGTTCACAGTTCTCGCAGTAATGCGATTGCCATAATCTATAGGGACCGTTGAAGACTCCGAGAACTCAAGAAATGGCGAACTTGAACCGAAGGTGACCGCGCCTTGATAAAAATCCAGACCTCCGATGAAGAGTTGATAGCTGCCGCCGGGCTGCAACAATACCGGGGATCTTGAAAGTCTTGCGTTTAGCCCCATCAAAAGGCCGTCAAAACTGGCAATTGCGACCCGGGTCGGTGATCCAAGAAAAATGCTCCCACCTCTTTCCACGGAAACAATTCCGAAATCAAACAAATCCGCCGACCCGGGTTTGGTTCCTTGCGAGAATATCTGGTATTTCCCTTCTGAGAGCCCGCCTAATGCAAAGCCGCCGGTCTTATTTGATAGAACCTGCGCCTTTACAGCACCAGTCTCAGGATCCTCAGCCCAGATCAGCCATGGGCTTCCCGTCGCACTACTAAGAGGGATAGACCCGGCAATCTCACCACAGCAGTCGGTATTGTCAATATCACCACCATAGATCGATCGAATGGATGCGACATCAGCCGACGAGAGACTGCGCCCAAAGTCAAATATATGTCCAATTTCATTCTTGGATATCTCAGGGTTCATCGTTGACGAGGGCAATAACGAATGATCCAGGCCTACGAGGTGGCCGATTTCGTGAGTTAGGACTGTCTGCAGATCAAACGAATCCGCGGAACCGTCTGTTGAGAATCTCACATATGGGTTTAATAGGATATCGGCCTCCGATATGGCCCCTTTCCGGTCAAAAAACAATCTGGTCAAGGCGGGTGGTGAGTCGCCGCCATTAGGAAACAGCTGGACATTCTCTGATGTAGCCGCGATCGTTATCAAACTTATCCCGTCACCGCCCGATCGTGAACTACTGATGTTTTGAGCGTCACTTGTTGCAAAAGCAAAGTTGAAATCAGCCACGCGCTGCCATGCGGCAGCGCTTTCGCGGATCGTTTCGCGAACGTCCGCACCATAACTGATCGAAGTCGATGAAAAAAGTGAACTTGAAATGGAAAGGGTCGCGGAATGTCGCGCCCATCGTCGATTCGGTCCGTTCGGCTCAGCGGTTGACGGAAAGGCTTGGAGAGCTTGTAAAGCGGTGACACCTACAAGGGTCAGAGCTGTAGTGATCTTTTGCCCAAAACGCACAAGAGATCTCCATTTCAAAGGCTATGTCCGGGTGTTTTGCGTATCGGTGCGGCCAATATTTTCAAGATCCGCAAATGCGACCACCAAAAGAAGAGCAACAATACCAAGCGTCGCGACCACATAAAGAATCGCTATCTGCTCGAAATAAATAAAGCCGCCGATAACTATCGCCGCTGCCAGGAGCCAAATCAATGCCGCCGTGCGGCGACTCATTTTTCCAGTTGTGTTTCCCATTATTTGTGAAAGCTACTATCAGACTACTCAACGTATTGAATCAAATTTCGCCCGAATTAACAAGGTTTTGGACAAGCTCTCTCTAGTCTATCACCCTGATCGTGATCGTTTCGCGATTTCCTCGATCTACCTTTCGCTCGATCACCGGCGGAAATCGTCGCTTCTCAACGCCCTTCATCGAAACGTCTATCGTGTCGTAGGGCTCCAATATCGGGTCTGCGATGGTGCCTTTAAGTATCGACTCGAGATCTGCCTCAATGACAGATGAACTTCCTTGCTTTCGCCGAAAGATGACAACCTGCGACGCGACTCCGTTCTTTGCTACTCCACCGGCACTACTTACTGCACGCGAAAGGGTCATTTCATTTCGATAAGCGACAACGCCGGGATTGTTTACACCTCCGACCACATAGATCGGAAGCGATTCGGAGACTATAACAATGTCACCGCTGACGATCTTTGGATTCGAACCTTCCAGGCCCGCTATCAGATCTGCGATCTTGATACTTCGAGACACCGGCGACTTTTCATTTCCCGATCGATGTCCTTCACAACTGCTGTTTTCGGGGCTGAAGATACTGATCTCTCCGCCTGCCGAGTCAATGAAGCCTCCAGCCATTACGATCAGCTCGTTTAGGAACACATCTCGTTTGATCCGCATTCGCATCGGGTTTTTAACACCGCCATCCAGGTATGCCAATGCCCGCCCATTTCGATCGATTATTCGAACGACCACTTTAGGATCACGAAGCACCCTGGAGTATTCGCGAGCGACGGAATCCGCGAGCTCAGTTGTTGATAGACACCTGGCATATACAGGCTCAGTAACCTTATCGAAACGGTCGAGAAACCCTTCAGGATTTAGAGTCCCTCTCCAGTCAAACTCAAAGCTGCCGACAACGTCGATCTCTACGATATCTCCCTGATGAATAAGGTCAGAATCTTTCTGGCTGATCGTTTGGCTAAACACAGCTGCGACGATCAGTTGTATAACGAAGATCGACGCGATCACGCGATATTTATTGATGAGGGGACCCACAAAAACGTAGTATGTTTTCAGAAGCAAATCTCTGGAGGATCGGAAACTTAATTCAAGACTTCATTTCTCCGTCACGAATGGATGTTTTCCGGTTTCTCTTATTGGCCGAGCTTGGTATGGCAAACCCTCGGAACTCAAGATTACACCCATCACAAAGGAGGTTGTATCTAAATAAGATCTTTAACAGGAAAGGTGTCGGGCGATATCCACGCCTGATCCTCTTACTTCTGCAGCTCGGACATCGTTGGGAAATCATTGTTAAACTACAACCTTATGCTGGCTTTTCCAGTCTGCAAATCAATCTTTATCAACTCACTGTTTTTCAAGCCTGTCGATCTCGGACTCCACATGTTCAGCGATCGAGCGGTTTTCATTGCTCCATCCGGCATTGCTCTCGAACGCCTTTCTAGCATTCTTATAAAACTTAAGTGCCTTTGACGGCTCTCCGCCGGACAATGCATTTTCGGCCTTTTTCACTAATTCTCTAACCTTAATACCATTTAGATGGTCCCGGATCGCAGATTCTGAATCGATCAGACGCCTTTCCTGCGGATAATAGGACAATGCCGCCTCCAACACACCCAACGCTTTCATTCCATTTTCAATACTAACTTTTGAGCTTGGAGCTTGGGACATTGCCATCGAGTGCGACACGACCTCCAGTTCTGCCCATTTGAGCATGTGGTATTTATGCCGCTGGGCGGCCTTTTCCCGTCCATGAGTCAGAGCCGCTATCCTCGGTGAACCAAAGCTGACCATTGGTAATTCCCGATCGACCAGATCGATATAGAATGAACAAAGTTCAAACACCTCCCGATGGCTGCCCGCGACCGACGATAGCACATTGGCCGCATCGGATTTTCGCTTG
>CAYTDJ010000102.1:0-7882 GCA_964436265.1 uncultured Chloracidobacterium sp.
AAGTGCTCCGATGATCTGATCTCGCGACAATCTCATTTGGCTTCCAACAATAACGCGGGATTGATTTTGAACTGAAGCATCTTTGCCGTTTCGCGGCCGCCGTCGCCGCCTTTACGCTGCATCGTGATCCTTCCGATCTTCAAATTGCCCGCTCGCGTTATTTCAACTTTTCCTTCAGCAAAGAATGCTGCGGCGGCGTCCGCACGTTTCAAAGCCCATCGAGTATTTGGCGTTGCTTTATAGGCGACCATTATCCATCTCGCCGCATGCGTTCCGTCGCCCGCGATCAGGTCGGACACGATCTGCTCCTTGTTCTTGTCGAAGAAATCGATGACCGCTTGGCGGGATTCGGGCTCAAGCTCGTTCAGAAACATACGCTTTGCGTCACGCGAAGGCTTGCTTGGCGGCGTTTCACCGAGAAAGAGCTTTAGCGCGTTTTCGGCGTCTTTTGGCATCGACCAAAGCTTCACATATTGTCGCAGCCAACGTTTATCTATCTGGTTGAAGCCGTTCGGGCTCGATACGAGTTTTATCGAGATCCCCTCGGTTTGTTCGCCGCTTCTGGTCTTGATCGTCACCTCGACATCAGCCTTTTCGCCATGCGGCTTCACGGCGGTCACACTTTCGACACTGTCGGTTCTGTAGCCCATTGTCGCAAGCCACGCTCGCGCATCCGCGTCAGCTTTCCAATTATTGAACTTATCGCGGATCTCGTCTTCGTTCTTGAATCCAGCCTTTGCGATCTGCGATCCGTGCTCGGCCTTTGCCGCCCGCGTGGTTTGGGCCGGAACCGCCGCCACGCAGACCAACAAAGGAAGGATGATGATGAGCCGCAGAAAAAACTTGTTCATCGCGGCTTGTATTATAGCGGACACTCGATAAGAATGTGTCTCGACATCCGAAACAACTATGTACACGTCGATATGGCGATTGATCGGCATAAACGGAAGTGAGTCCGGCCATCTTCATCTCAAGGATGCCAGACTGATCTATACACCGAACGACAAAACAAAAGCCGGTTTCAATGTTACGCTTTCCGAGATCCAGGAACTTAGCTTTCCTTGGCATTATTTCGGCGGTGGTTTCAAGATGCGAATAGGTACAGAGCAGTATCGATTTTCTTTCATCGAACCGCACAATGATCACGCTGACGTTGTCGGCGGACGCGAAACTGGTAAAGCATGGAAGACCGCATTAAAAAGTGAAAAATAGAATTTCAGAGACTCTATGAAGAAAGTTCTTGCCTTGTTGATCATTATTGCATTTAACGCCCTCGCGTTCGCTCAGGGCCAGCAGAGGCCGTTTCGCGAATTCATTCGCGTCGATTCGAAGATAGTCGTACTGAAAAACGTGCGAATAATCGACGGCACCGGTGCCGCACCCGTAGAAGATCAGACCATCGTTCTCATAGGCGACATGATCGGCTCTATCGGCCCTTCGGCGTCGACGCCCGTTCCTGCCGGAGCCGAAGTGCTCGATCTGAAAGGCTATACGGTCATGCCCGGCCTTGTCGGAATGCACAACCATCTGTTCTTCCCGATGGGCGGAACACCGCCGATCTACTCCGATATGGCTATCAGCTTTCCACGGCTTTATCTGGCGCTCGGAGTTACGACGATCCGAACGACCGGCAGCGTGACGCCGTACACCGATCTCGAGGTCAAACGGCTGATCGACAGCGGGCGCATGATCGGGCCGAAGGTGCACGTGACCGCTCCGTACCTGGAAGGAAAGGGTTCGTTCACGCCCGTTATGCACGAACTCGCAGGAGTCGAAGATGCGCGGAAAATGGTTAACTACTGGGCAGACTTGGGCGCGACGTCTTTCAAAGCGTATATGAATATATCGCGCGCCGAACTTGCCGCTGTTGTCGAAGAAGCTCACAAACGAAAGCTGAAGGTTACCGGACATCTGTGTTCGGTCACATACAAAGAAGCGGCCGAGATCGGGATAGATAACCTCGAACACGGGCTTATGGCAAGCACCGACTTCGTCGCGGATAAGAAACCCGATCAATGTCCGCAAGGCGGCTCCGCGAGCCTGCTGAACCTAGACGTAAATTCCGCCCAGACACAGGAAACGATCAAAAAGCTTGTTGAGAAAAAGGTAGCGATCACATCGACTCTGCCGGTATTTGAGGCAAGCGCGCCGATCGCCCAAAGCGGTATCGGATCCGCGGCCGCGCTGCTGAACCCGCGAATGTTGAACACCATGTCAGTCGATGCACGCAATCGTTACCTTTCAAATCGTGCACGCATTCCGGCAAATTCGCCGACGGCCGCGCTGGTCAGAAAGTCGATGGATTTCGAACGGGCGTTTGCAAAGGCCGGCGGTCTTTTGATCGCAGGACTCGACCCAACAGGAAACGGCGGTATCGTCGCCGGATTTGGCGATCATCGAGAAGTAGAACTACTCGTCGAAGCCGGATTCACTCCGTTGGAAGCGATCCGTATCGCAACCCTGAACGGCGCGATCTTTCTCGGCGAGGATTCGCGCATCGGATCGATCGCCTCAGGAAAGCGAGCCGACCTTATGATCGTAAAGGGAAATCCGGCGGCGAATATCGCCGATATCGAAAAGGTCGAGATCGTATTTAAGGATGGCATCGGATGGGACACCGAAAAGTTGATCCAGTCGGTGCAGGGTTTGGTCGGAATTCGTTGACGCCAAAGCCTTTTATTAACAACAGCGACGCAGACCGATCTGCAAGGAAAAAATTATATGAATGAAAATACTCCGGATCAGATGGCCGAATTAGAGGTGGAATTCAGCCGCGAACAAAAAGGCCCGGGCTCATTATCTCCACATCTTGCGAACGGTAAACAAGATTCGTACGTCGGATACGACATTCACCCTGAAGACATCGAGACCATTTTTTTCGAAGGGATCGGTGTGCCTCGATGGGAGAGCATCACTGCCGACAGCTTCGCCCAACAAGAGGCTCTCTACATGGGCCAATACAACGAAGTGATGTCAAAGTTTCCTGTGATCGGCCGTTCGAACGACACATTTCAGAGCGTCGCGTATTCCGCAGATGAAGTTGTTCAACTGCTCGAGGAATGTGAGGGTATCCAGAACGCAGTTTCGGACCCGAAAGTAATACGAGCTCTTCAGAAGTTCGTGATAGCAGGCAAGAAGGCCGCTGCAGATAACGTCGGGCTGGATCTTAATCCACGGCAATAGGCCGGCGGCGCCCGTCAAAGGATGACTCGATCCTTCGTTGACGGCGACGAGAACATTTATATTGCATGCCAGGGCCAAAATCGGTTATAAGTTCCGCTATCGCTCTTAGGTTTGCCTTGTCCCGACATTTCTCCCTGGAAACGAACCCTTGCCGGATTCGAGGAGATCATGTATGAGAATCAAATTCTCGCGCCGATCGTTACTTTTCATCTTTCTCTGTTCGCTTTTCTTCACGTTCCATACCGACGCATATTCGCAAACGACAAATCCTCGCTGGATAAGCGACATGCCCAACCCCGAAAAGGTCTTGCGTGAGATAAAGGGCAAGGACGAAGAGGATGCGATCGAACGCCAGATGGGCGCCTTCAAACATCTCATAGAGATACTGGAGAGCATGGCATACGGCCTTGAGCATCGTTCGCTTCAGTTCGCTAACAAGGTCACGCCGGATGAAAACCGGATCAGAGATATTTACGGAAAGGCCTTTGCCGATCTTTGGTACAAAGCGAAGAATCGAGACGGGTGGACAAACTATGTTCATGATGGCGACCTCTGGGCCGAAATGCACGCTAAGTTGTTCTCAAAGGCGTTTAATGATCTCTATCGTCAGGCTGACAAAAACTCAGCCGCGATATACGAACAACGTCGTAAGGAAAGTGCAGGCGTCGTAATGGGCGAGGCGGCCGAGAATGAGGTCAAACCCGGAAGTACGGCGGAGATGAGAAAGTGCGTCGAGTCGGGAAGAAGCATGCGCGTTTGCTTTGCCGAAGTGTCGAACAACGGAATGGAGCAGATCACGGGGTTCAATCTGAATCTTCCGATACCGCCCGGCCCGCGTATGACCGGCGATTACGGTACCGCACAAGGACTGAGGTTGATATTCCAGCCGCATCAGGTGAGCATGGTCTGCCAGGGCGTGCTTGAGGCCCGAGATTACACGGTCGAACTGACGGACTCGCAAGCTCTCGTAAAGTTAGAAAATGAAGGCACCCCGATCACGTTGACGCTGCGTCCGGATGGAAAACTCTCCGGGACGGGCCCGGTCAAGGTATCCGGCCACGTCGTGACCGGTTCACGCGTCGAAAACGTTCAAACGTACGGCCCATCAGGTGAGATCATTTACGGTCAGCGCCAGGTGATAAATGTGGCCCCAAAAACGGTCAATTGCAGCCTCGGCCTTTTTAACGTGATCGGCTCGACGCCGCTCCCGCCTAATCTGGGCAATCCGTTCGAATATCTCGGTACAATCTTTTCCGGTATGAATGTAATGGCAAAAGGCGGCGATACGAAGGCAGCTTTAAAGGAAATGTTGGGAATCGACAAAGCCCCGGCTCCCGGCATTCGGCTGAACGGCGTTTACGCCAGCGCCACGGGATTGAGTCTGGCATTCCACCCCGAATCGGTCACTCTCGTCTGCGGCGACGCCGAACAGGCTGTTGAATACTCGGTCCAACGGTCAACAAACCAGATAGTACTGCGGCTGATTGGCTCGAACGGACCGGTCGATCTGATCCGAAAGCCGAACGGATCTTTTACCGGAACCGGGAATATACAGGTGAACGGGCGGAGGGTAGTCGGGACCACGAACAACCCGGATGAGCCTCTCAAATTCGCACCGGTCGTGAACCGCTGCGACTTCGGCACGCTCGACCTTGATACCAACCCGACCGGGTCGGGCACATCGTCGGCCGCCCGCAAGGGAAACCTCGGGATAGCGACGAATTTCGAGGGACATCCGCTTATCGGCAAAAACATACTTCTATTTAAGGAAAGCCTCGAGAGTCTGTTAAGAAAGAACGGCTTTCAACCGTCCGCCGCTTCGCCCGGAAAGACCGCGATAGCTCTTTACGCAGATGCCTGCAAGACGAAGGACCCAAAATGCGAGGCCGCTAACCAGGCGATCGCGAAAATGGTGGTTGTCATGTTGCCTACCAATCAGATCGGGCGTGCCGATTTTACTGGATTGCCGGTGGGCGATTATTGGATCGTTACCGCGATCGGAAGTAAAGGCCGAAGTTATCTGTGGAACATGCACGTCGAGATCACGAAAGAGGGCACCGCCACCACATTGGACGAACGAAATACGATAATCGATTGGTGAAAACCTAAGAAAGGATCGAATTGCGAAATCAGTACGCCTTGGTAACCTGAACGCCGGTATAGTAGTGCTTGATGATCGCGTCGTATTTGACGCCCATCTTCGCCATTCCATAGGCGCCGTACTGGCACATTCCGACGCCGTGTCCCCAGCCGCGGCCGGTGAATGTGTAACTCGTCACCGTGTTTCCTGAATAGCGTTTGTTGATGACGAAAAGCTGTTCTTTGAGCCGCAACGCCGATCGGATCTTTCCGCCTTTCAATGTCTTGACGCCGTTTGAACCGATGATCTCAAGTTCCGTCGCGCGGCGTGAATAACCCTTTTGTTTTATGTTCACATCGTAGAGCGTGCCAATGCCGCGCACATACCGCGAGAGCCGCGATTGAACAGCAGATGCGGAAAGCGACGTCGTCCAATTGGTGAACGGCGACATGTTTTCCGCGACGGTCGGCATCTCGGTCGGTTCGATCTCCAAATACCAAACCGCACCCATTGGATCAGTTTGATATCGCACGTTCTCACCGCCAACGAGTGCGGCTTCTTTCACTTGATATAGAGCACCGCCGAATTGCCTGAAAAGAAACACGTCCGGCCGGATGGCTAACGGTTTATCGCTCTTGCCGACGCGCAAAACAAGTTTCCCGTCGACACTTGCCTTGGTGGTTCCCGTCTGCAAAACCGGCATCCATTTCTTCTTTTCGTAGATCTGCCTGATCAGCCGCAGCATATCGGCACGAGTGAATGGCTTGTTCGGTTTCAGCGTCAGGTCGGCGTGAAGTTTGAAATAACCGTCGCGCATCAGCATCGCGATGTCCGCACGGCGTTCCTTTGGTATCTCCGCCGCATCGTCAAACGCTAGATGATAATTGACATCCGAATCGCTGAGCAGCGTATCGGGAGCTCCGGGCGTGTAGATCATCGACGACAGGATGCGGGCGAGTTCCGTAGGTTTTGCGGTCTCTTTGTTTACGTTCGGAAACACTTTGCCAAATTTCGACGCCAAATTATTTAGCCAGTTCGACATCTCGCCTTCCGTCGGCACTTCTTCAAACCAATCGTCGGTAATGTGGTTCGACGTTAGTGAAAAACCATTTACGGCGAGAAGCGATATCAGGCGCACTAGGTCAAGATTCGCATCGTCGCGCAGTTTTGCGGGCGTTCGTGCCGTCTTGATCATGAACGGCTCGAAATGCTTTCTCCCCTCGAGTGAACATTCCACTCCGCGAAGATAAGGCTCCGCGTGATCGAAAACGTTCTCGGAATTCTCCGTCCTTCCGCCGCACGTCGACGTGAAGTAAGCCATTATCGGCTTTCCGTCGTATGTCGCGATCTGTCCGCGTGTCTCGTTCACCGCTCGCGTGCCCATGTTCGTTTCGATCGAGACGCCTTTATAGACCTGAGACCACACGGTCGGCAACATATCGAATCCCTGCGAGCCATAGCCGTTGATGTTCGCCACCGCGTAGGTGCGGGCGGCGATCGCCTGGGCCTTTTGCGCTTCCAGGTGCGGCAGGCCCAATTCCGCGGGAACGACGCCAAGCAGATACTCCTCAAGCGGCACCACGTTGACTACCGTAAGCGTACCCTTGGAATTTACGAACACCTCGATCTTCCCGCGATATGCCTTACCGTTCAGCCGCACCGGATTCATCCGCTCGTTCAGCGAACCAAATGAAACGGATTTGAGAGAGGAATACTTTGACGTTTCGCTCGGGCCGTTTATCACGACCTCGCGAAGGTTCGGGCTAACGACGTCCGGCCCGATCGGCTGTGCCGTTCCCGTCGTCTTAACCAGACTCCGCACATCCGATTTACCGACGGTTCGCAATTGCCGTGAAAGTTCGATCGCGTCGTCAGAAGGTACGATCTTCTTCTCCGTGACCATCACCACGTCTTCGAATCCTTTTTCCGCGAGCGCGAGTTTGAATTTATCGGCCTCTTCGATCGACTCGAATACCGAACCGACCCAGACTTTCCAGGTATTTGTCGCAGTATCGATGCTTACCAACGCGGTCTCACCGGTCGCTTCGCGTACGTCTTTTGCGAGATCGTTCGCTTCCTCTGATGTCGGCAGGTTTTGAAATTCGAAACGGTAATTTTCTACCTCGGGCGGCCTGTAAGATCTCGCCGCGACCGAAACCCGATTCGCCGCCAGCATCCTCACCTGTTCGTCCGGCGAATAGGCTACAAGCGAGGAGTCGCCCGTCGTGATCGACACCGAACTGGAATTGGTCGAAAGCCCGATGCGGATCAACGGCTCTGCACCAAGTACGAACGGCTCGTATGCTTCTGTTGCGGTTAAACCTAAAGTGAGGATCGTGAGCAGTGAAATCGCTCGGAAGAACATCTGAATATCATAACCGGAAATATTCTTAAGGGAAAGCACCTTTTAGGAAACTGCGTCGTCACGCGCCGGTCGCTTCGCCAAACAATTCGTGCTCATTCGGGTAATTTCGTGGTTCCATCTCTTCGGAATTCATCAACAAAACTGGACGAACAAACAATAATCCGGCCGGCAGCTTATTTTTCTAGAGAATTAAACAACAGCGGAAACGTCGCGAATGTCTGTCCGCGGTGCTGCGGGCGAAAGGCGAAGAGGAC
>CAYTDJ010000103.1:0-7882 GCA_964436265.1 uncultured Chloracidobacterium sp.
TATTTTTCCGCGGCGGTGCGCTTGTTTCGATCACCGCATTCTTTACATGCAGCCTGATCTTCCAGAAACCCGGTTATCCGCTGCGCAAGTTCGACCGGTTCGTTTATCTTTGCGAGATCAGCCTCCTGTCCCAGCAAGAGTTTCGAGCCTTCGGTCGCGGTAGCGACGACCGGTTTGCCTTGGGCCATTGCTTCGAGCAGCGACAGCCCGAAGCTCTCAGTATGTGACGGTGACACGAAAATATCTATGCCTGCGAAAAACGAGTCGGTGTCGTCAAGCCAATCGAGCCAAAGGAATCGATCCTCCAACCCGAACACTCTTACCATTCGCCTTAGCTCGCGCCGAAACGCACGGTCACCCGAATTGTCCTTGCCGACGATAATGAAACAGCATTCGGGGTGTGTCTTGGCGATCTCGTTTGCCGCAAGAACGAGATCGCGCTGTCCCTTAAGCTCCTTCAGCTCGCCTAATGCGCCGACAACTTGCGCGTCTTGAGGGATATTGTGAAAATTTCGAAACTCCTGCCGCAGGGCAGTCTTAGCTTCATCGGTCAGGCTATTGACGTCAAGTCCATTCTCGATCACCGCGACCTTTGACGGAGGAAAGACCTTTCGAAGTCCCTCGCCGACCGTTTCGGAAACGCCTATTGCTCTCGAAAGATTCTTCAGCGCAAATCGATTAAATGGCTTTAACGGAAACAGAACGTGCCGGGTCAAAACGAACTTTGCGGACTTGGCCGCAAGGCACGCGATGCTGGTGGGAATATAGTCCCTTGCAACGTGCGCATGCACGATATCGATCTCGTTCTGGTTAACGAATTCGGCAACACGCATGGAACTCAGAACCCCGAACGAATTCCTGATGGAAACGTGCATTATCCGCTCCGGCGGCAGGAATGAAAGCCGGTGCTGCCATTCGTTTGTAGGCCGCAGCGCGGCAAAGACATCATGTCCGCGTTGCTGTAAACCGCGGCAGAGATCGACGACATGGCGTTCGCCGCCGCCGAACGTCCGCGAAGATGATACGTGCAAAATACGCATTTGAACGCTTCGATGATATCAAATTGGCCGGATTTTCCTTACGGCCGCCCGGAAAGAAAAAGGCACGCATGCAAAGCACACGTGCCTGAGTTTCTCAAGATAGAGAAATAAATTAGAACTGGAACCTGGCTCCAAGCTGCATCTGGAACACCTGGCTTCCAGGATTGTTCGAGATGATGATCTTGTCAAAGGTCGAACTCGCCGAATTCTGCTGTCTGACCTGAGCGAAATTGATGTTTGTGATGCCATCAAGTCCGCACCGGATACGGCCTGATTCGGTCGCGGTGCTGCAGTAGTTGGTCTGTCCGCCGCCATACTGCGTGTTCGACATATTGAAGATATTGAAGAACTCGGTGAAGAATATCAGCCGTTTCTTTTCATCAAAGTTGAAGCCTTTCTGCACGCGGAGATCGATATCGAAAACGTTCCGGTTACGGAAGTAGTTTCTCGGAAGTTCGACTCCGGGGACAAGGTACGGTCGATCGTTGTTAAGTCCGTCACCGTTCATATCACTTCCAACCGTTGTATTGAACGGCTGGCCCGAACGCAGACGAACCGCACTGGAAACTTCGAAGCCGTAAGGCAGGAAGAATACCGGATTCGCCACGAACTGGTGTGTACGGTCAAGACGCGACGGTCCGAATTCCGCACGGCGGTTATAAGGATTGGTGTAGAGAACACCGCCGGAATCACGTTCGTTGTCGTCGTCAGAAAGGTTTCTGGACAGCGTGTAGTAGGCGTTGATCAATCCCCAGCTCCTGGACAGACGAGTGCGGAAGGTCAACGACTGGAAGAACGAACGGCCCGAAGATTCCCTGACCTGAACGCTGCTCAGAGTCGAGATCGGACGCGTACGATTGGTCCATGAAGTGGCTGCCGGAAGTGCTTGAGGACGTGTGATACCGATCAACGGGCGTCCCGCCGGATCACTTGCATCGAAGACCGGAGCGGGCAGGTTATAATCGACGTTCTTCTGAAGGAAGTTCGTCCTTACCTGAGCATAGTCGATACCGACTACGAAATTACGTGCAAACTCGCGTTCGGCTCCGACACCAAATTGTACCGATTCCGGATTCTTGAAATTCGGATCGTGGCTCGTCACCTGAATACCATTGATGATGTTCGGGTTGAACGAGGTGCTGATAGCCGAACCGATCTGTTGGACCTGCGCCGGGGTCAGTGTGGGGAGGCTTCCGATCGCGGCATTGTTCAAATTGATCCCCAATATCGCGAACTGTCGATAGATCGTGTTCGCGACACAGGCCGGATTGACCGGGGTCTGATTCGGCACACAGCCAGTGATAGCAATGTACTGTGCGGCCGCGGGCGTGTTCAGGAACGTATTGAACGCTGTCTGGTTAAAGGAAACGCCTCCGCTGCCAAGGATCGCGCGGACATTTCCGGGCGGAAGGCGATAGTTGTTTACCGAGTCCGCAAGCAAGAGAAGCGGTGTGCGTGCATAATAGACGCCGCCGAAACCGCGAATAACGGTCTTGCCGTCACCGGTCGGGTCCCAAGCAAAACCAAGACGCGGGCCCCACTGCCAGCCACTGTCCGGGATCTGTGTCGGATCGATACCGCGTCCGCCCGCAAGCGGGAAGGAAGCATTGCGAACAAGATTTACAAGGTCCGTATTGCTTACATCCGGATTGGGATTGTACTGCTGCTCGGCCCGCAAACCGTAGTTCAGAGAGAAGTTCGGCGTGATACGCCATGAATCCTGACCGAAGAAAGCTAGCTCCTGAACCTTGATGTCAGCCTTAAGATTGCCGATCTGCTGTCTATAGATCGCGCTTGTCGAGTCGAACCGGCCAAGGAACGTTCCTACTCGAGTATTCGACATTTGATCCAGAGTGTTTTGTATTGCGGACGACGTCGAACCGATGCTCAAGCTGTATTCGCCGGTCTGTCCGAAGCCGAAGATCTGGGACGCGAATATACGGCTATACTCACCGCCAAACTTGATCGTGTGATCGCCGGCGATCAAAGTTGCAGAGTCCGCGAACTGGAGTCGGGTATCGTATTGAGTTGTCGGGAGAAAGTTTCGCGTACCAAATTCGCCGATGCCGGTGAAAACATTCGGAGCAAGTTCGTTCGCATCACGCGGACGCTCCTCGCGGGCGTACTGTACTCGAAGGTCGTTGAACAACGACGAGCTGAAATTGCTGACCAATTGGCTCACCGATGACCAGTTCTTGTCGTTCTCAGTTCCATTTGTTCCCAATGCTCGGTTGGTCGTCGGATCGAAGGACGTTTCACCGGTCGAAACGCCATTCAGCGCCTTGTTGCGGCTCCAATTGAAACGCGTGTTGAAGCGGTTGGCGTTGTTGATCTGCCAATCGATCTTGCCCAAAGCCGCATAGGCGTCGTTGGTCTGCTGGAACGGGACTTCCTGGGTTTTATAGAAGTTAAATACTTCAGTCTGCCTTGCGGTAGGTGTCAACCCCGCGATATTCGGGTACAACACCTGACGAGGAGCACGAAAACGCTGCTGCTCGTATGTACCAAAGTAGAAGAGTTTGTCTTTCACGATCGGACCGCCGATCGATCCGCCGAACTGATGGAGTGTCGGGGCAAGGGTAGCATCGAGTCCGCGTGGCCCAAGGCTCTGTTCCTTAAGGGCGTCGGCAAACGAGTGGCCGCGAGCCAGATCCTGCGGGCGGATCTGATAGAAGACCGAACCGCGAAGCTGATTCGAGCCGCTTTTGGTCACGACATTGATCACGCCGCCGGTCGAACGTCCAAATTCTGCGTTGTAGCCTGCGGCCACTACGTTAAATTCCTTGATCGATTCCTGCGGGATGGTGAACGATGAGTTCGAACGTTCGCCGCCGCGGATACCGCCAAAGAAAGGCTGGTTAAAGTCCACACCGTCAACGTTTACGTTGCCGTTGATGCCGCGTTGGCCCGAAAGCGAGATCTGGCCGCGTGACGGATCGACCTGTGCGGTCGGCGTCAAGGTGGCAAAGTCCTGAAAGCGTCGGCCGTTGATGGGCAAATTGCTTATCGCGGCCTCGCTAATGACAGCGTCGGAATTGCTTTGTGTAGTCTGAACACCTTCCGCAGTAACCGTCACTTCTGCTGCGACGTCGCCCGCACCAAGCGTGAAGTTAGCGTCCGTCGTACGGCCAACCTGAACTTCAATATTTAGCGTCTGGGGAGCAAAGCTGCCGGCCGTTGCCTTGAGCGTATAGCTTCCCGGCTGAAGCGAAACGAAATTGTAAAGACCCGCGCCGCTGGTGGTCGCGGTCTGTGTTTGGTTGGTTGCTTTGTTTGTCAATGTGACCGTGGCGTTCGGAACGACCGCGCCGGTCGCGTCAGAAACGGTGACGGCAATGCCGCCGGTTCCCGCCTGCGCAATTGCACCGATCACATATACGGTACAAATGAACGCCACAAGAGCGATCGATCTGAGATTAAGAAATTTACTCATCTGTTTTTTTGACCTCTAGTGAGATTGTTAAATAATGCCTGTATAAACTTGTTTAATTAGCCATAAAATCTCGATTTTTGGATTTTTGTACCGCTTTTCGGATATGTACAAACCTGCTGTCGGTCAGTTCGGCGGGGGCCGAAAGCCGACTGGTTAGTTAAGCCTATTGTTTGCACACACTTATTCCCAAACGGCTTGGTTCACCAAAAGTGATCCAATTGTTCGCCAAATAAAGAGATCTAAGGGCCATATTACTCAGGCAAATAGGGTTCCCAAGTAAGAAAAGGGGTTCATACCATCAACCTGGAATCTAGCATGATGGCAGGCGTAGGTTAATTCAGAGTTACAATTTGAATTATTCGAGACAGCTCAGTGAGGACGGTCACTGCGGACATCCAAACAATAAGGTAATAACATCCAAATGCCGAATTTTATCGAATAAAAAGTGTGTCAAAGAGCCTAAAAGTGAGATAAAATGTAAAGTTTTATAAAGGTAAGGGAAGAAACTTGACTTTTTTGTAATAATGCATTAACGTAACGATTCTTTTTGTAACAGGAATTACGACAGAAGGGATAAAACATGGGGAAGCAAAGCGAAAAAGGGGGAATTTGATATGGCACAAATTGAATACGCAACATCATCATATAAGACGCCGCTGCATCACAGGATCTTGGCAAATATGCCGGTGCAGGCAAGCTGGATAGACGAGGAAAGCGGGAAAAAGGTCAAAGTCGAGGGAACAACGGAAAATCTGGGCGAAAACAGTGCACTTGTTAATCTCGAGGTCCTCCCGCCGGTCGGAGCTGAGGTAAAGCTCCGGATCCTGGGTGACGATAAGACGATCATCGAAGTAGCTACAGAAGTGATCCGTGTAGAACGTGACCCAAGTAAGCCGCTTGCAGCACTCACGATCCTTCAAAATCTGAAAAAGTGGAAATCAACGGCGATGGAAGCCGCGCAGGCTTGGGTCACGCGGCATTGGCAGCTTAACTACGAAGAGGAATGGGTCAACTAAGCTCGTTGGTTTTCGTAATGTAGATTAGCGGGGAATTTGCATTGGCATTTTCTCCGCTTTTTCTTTCCATGCCCCACGGTGATTTTCCATCCAGGCCGTGTAATTACAACAGTTATCGGTCATTTGGCATCTACTACTTCAATGAGACTTATCGCTCGATATCTTTTGGTCGTTTCCTTTTTTTGTATTGCGGCACTTGCACAGGAAAAACCGCTGACTCAGGCCGAATACGTACGTATGTTGTACGCGATTCAAAAGACTCCAGCAACAAAGGCCGAACTGATAGATGCGCTCCGCCGTCGCGGGATAGATTTTGTATTGACGGATGGGATCCGAGGGCTGACCAGATCGAAAGGAGCCAACGACGACGAACTTAAACGAGCGCTGGAAGAGGCTGAACGTAGGCGACAGAACCCGGCTGCAGTCAAACTGCCGACCGAATTGGAAGTCACGGGAATTATAGAAAAGACCCGTAAGAAAACACTGGAAGCTGTGGAAGAGATGCCCGATTTCGTCGTCAAACAGCAGATCCAGCGTTCAGCGGCCTATGCCGGCACAGGCAACTTTAGGAACCTCGACAAATTGGTGGTCGCTGTAAGCTATCGATCCAGCGGCGAGGAGACTTACCGACTTCTTTCCAAAAACGGAGCGATCCAACAGAACGCCGAGGCAAAAGGCAGTTATGAAGAGGCAGGAGGGACGAGTTCGACGGGTGAATTCGTGACGATGCTTGCGACCATCTTCAAGCCGGAAAGCGATGCTGAATTCTCACCGGTTCAAACTGATCTGGTCCGCGGTCGTGAAACGGTGATCTTTGATTTTTCTGTAGCCCGCGATAAAGCAAAGCAACAGGTAGTATCGGGCGGGCCCGGCGAATTTACGCAGTCAACGATAACGGGAATGAAAGGCCGAATCTGGATCGACCGCAAGGAATATCGAGTCTTAAAAGTCGAGAGCGAAGCGACCGAGATCCCCGAAGGATTTCCCATCCGCACCGCACGCCGGACCATTGATTACGATTGGACCACCATCGCCGATGAAAAATATCTTCTGCCTTTGGTTTCGGATGTACGTCTCACCTTTCGAGAGAAAAGCAGCGTTTACGAGACGCGAAACCTGATAAGGTTTACCAATTACCAAAAGTTTGGAACAGAGATAATCATCGGGCCTGAAGATTCGGAGCCGGTGAAGGAAGTAAAGCCATAAGTGCTTTTTGGGACTAAAGCCCAAGATGGCGGGTCTAGTCGGCAAGTCTGTTGGCTAAAGGCAATGTCAATTTACAAGAAACTCTTTGCAGGCTAGCTTAACGAAAAATAGGCTATGATTCCCGGAACGATCAGCCAGAGAAGTCCCTTGATGAGGAAAAAGAGAAATGCCGCGACGCCGAAGCGTTTCGTCCACCGTACGGCCGGACATTTTCTTCTTTGACTCTCTTCTGACATAAACAAGAAGCTACCAGTTATTTACGCGGATTTCCAAACCGATTCGTATTAGCTCGATCAAATGACGCGAAAACCCAAATTCAGATTTGCTCTTCTCGTTCTTTTTCTTATCCTTTCATTTCAGGCCTTTGCACAAGAAGGGCCGCCGAAAGAAGAAAACAAGCGCGAGGCAAGGTTGGTAGAACTCATCACGCTCGATCCGTCGATAAAGCTCGACATAAGATACGCAACGGAAAACAACTTCGTCGGAAAGAAAGTCTATCCGGAAGCTCGCGCATTCCTGCAAAAGCCTGCGGCTAAGGCACTAGTCAAGGTCCATCAGAAACTGAAAAAGCAGGGTCTCGGGCTAGTGATCTTCGACGGTTATCGTCCGTGGTCGATCACGAAATTATTTTGGGAAGTGACATCTGAAGATAAACGGAAGTTCGTCGCTAACCCTGCCAAAGGTTCAAAACATAATCGCGGCTGCGCGGTTGACCTGAGCGTTTTCGATCTTAAGACCGGCCAATTGATCGACATGCCGTCAGGTTACGACGAATTTACGGAGCGCGCATCGCCCGATTATGCCGGTGGGACTGAAAAGGAACGTGCGAACAGAGACATGCTTCGCCGGCTAATGGAAGAGGCGGGTTTTACAGTCAACCCAAACGAATGGTGGCACTTTGATTTCAAGAATTGGGAGAAATATGCGATCTACGACATTTCGTTTACAGAAGCAGAAAAGATGAAATGATCTCTGCCCATGTTTTGGACGAAGTATAAAAAAGAGGCGGTCGACCGCCTCTTTTTACGTCTGGGATATGATGAGAACTATTCCGAAGCTGGTGCGGCCGATCGGGCTTTTGCGGCCTCGAGCTGAAGTACCACTTTGATCTGGTCTGAGATCACGGGAATGCCGTTCGGCATATTGCTTCCGTAATTTACGCCGAAATCGCGACGGTTGATAGTCGT
>CAYTDJ010000104.1:0-7853 GCA_964436265.1 uncultured Chloracidobacterium sp.
CATAACCGCTTCCTCATCCTCGATAAATAAGAAACGCGACATGTCAAATATCAAGGATCCGCGACTCGTCATTAGGAAAACTAAACGAATTCTTCAAGTGTTTGATGAAAAAGTTTTGGTAAAGACTTATAAGGTCGTCCTTGGCTTCGATCCGGTGGCAGATAAAGAGTCCGAGGGCGACGGACGCACACCCGAAGGCGAGTTCTATGTTTTTACCAAGAACCCTAAAAGCAAATTTCACCTTTCATTGGGCGTTAGTTATCCGGGCCTTGAAGATGCCGAGCGCGGACTTAAAGCGAACCTGATCACCCATGCCGAATATGACGAAATAGTCGCTGCGATCGCAGAAAAACGGATGCCGCTGCAAAAGACAGGACTAGGCGGCGAGATATACATTCACGGCGGCGGTACCGAAAACGATTGGACCGACGGCTGCATAGCCCTTAATAACGATGAAATGACCGAACTCTTCAACGCCATTCCCGTTGGTGCAAAAGTCACGATCCTGCCGTAACATAGATTTAACATGGGGAGTCGGCGTCCTCGCTTATAATTATTGACGTCCGCTATGACCCAAACAGGCGTAATGCCCTCCAAGCAAAAACAGCAAAAACCCAAGGAGGTTAAGGAAGAGCCCATCAAGGTCGAGCCGCGCCTTTTCAATCGAGAGGCAAGTTGGCTTGAGTTTGATCGTCGTGTTTTGGAAGAGGCGTTGGATGATGACCTTCCTGTTCTCGAAAGGCTAAAATTCCTGTCCATCTTTTCATCGAATCTCGATGAGTTTTTCATGATCCGTATATCCGGCATCAAAGAACAGATCGAGGAAGGCGTCGGAGAGCTTTCACCTGATGGCCTCACGCCTACGGAACAGCTTCGCGAATTGCGAAACCGATTATTGCCGATGCTTCGCAAGCAGGTGGGTTACCTGGGCAAAACGGTATTTCCCGAACTTTCGAAGGCCGGAATTACCATTGAGCCATATAAGCTGCTCGGCCCAAAAGAAAGGAAGAAACTCGACAAATATTTCCGCGACAACGTTTTTCCAATTCTTACACCGCAATCGGTCGATTCCAGTCATCCGTTTCCGTATATTTCGAACCTGAGTTTGAACATCGGCCTCTTCATCGAACCAAACCGGGCGGCAACTCAGAGGAATCTTCGTCATCTTTTCCGACAAAAGAGGTTTGCGCGTATAAAACTGCCCCCTACCGTTTCCCGTCTGATCCCGATCACGGAAGGAAAGACAAGATTTGCGCTTCTCGAAGAGGTGATCGCAGCTAACGCCCACCATCTTTTCCCGAACATGAAGGTGACCGAGGGCCATTTGTTTCGCGTTACCCGCGATGCAGATATAGAGATCCGCGAAGATGAAGCAGGCGACCTGATGCGAACTCTTGAAACCGAACTGCAGCGTCGGCGATTCAGATTTCCGGTACGGCTCGAGGTTTCGGCGTCAATGCCGGACAAGATGTTGAAACTATTGACGGCCGGCATTGGCCTCAATGAGAACGACGTTTACAAGATAGATGGTTTTGTCGATATTCCTGACCTAATGCAGCTTTATTCTCTCGATATGCCGCATTTGAAGGAAAGGCCGATATCTGCGGTCCATCCGTCCGTCCTAATAGAGAAGAAGAACATTTTCGAAGTGCTCAAAAAGCAGGACGTACTGCTGCATCACCCGTATACGGCATTTTCCGCAGTGACCGATTTTCTTGCCCAGGCGGCCGAAGACCCGCGCGTTCAGGCCATCAAGATCTGTCTTTACAGAACGGGAAAGGATTCACCTGTCGTGCGTTCCTTGATGAGAGCGAGCCAACTAGGCAAGCAGGTTACTGCTTTGGTCGAGTTAAAAGCGAGGTTTGATGAGGAAAACAATATCGAATGGGCCCGTCGGTTGGAAAACGAGGGAGTGCATGTCGTTTACGGCATTAGCACCCTAAAGACACATTCCAAGGTGATGCTCGTCATACGCCGAGAGGGAGATAAACTTGTTCGCTATGTCCATCTTGCAACCGGTAACTACAATCCCACAACTGCACGCCTTTACACAGACCTGGGACTCCTGACGTCTGACCCTGAGATCGGAAACGATGCGACAAGCCTGTTCAATTTCCTTACCGGTTATTCACAGCAGACGGAATATTCGCGTCTCCTTGTTGCTCCGGTTAACCTTCGTGAACGATTAAGCGAGCTGGTCAAGAACGAGTCCGAGATAGCCTCGCAGGGAGGCGAAGGAAAGATAGTTCTAAAACTAAACAGCCTTACAGATGTCGGTATGATCGAGGCCCTTTATGAAGCTTCGAACGCCGGCGTCGAGATCGATCTCATAATTCGAGGCATCTGTGCATTGCGGCCGGGCATTCCGGGTATGTCGGAAAATATACGCGTACGATCGATCGTTGGCCGGTTCCTTGAACATAGCCGAATTCTTTATTTTGCGAACGGGGAAGGGGTCGGAAAGGAGGTCATCTATATCGGCAGTGCGGACTGGATGCAGCGAAATCTTGATCGTCGCGTCGAGGTTGTGTTTCCTGTGATCGATCCGGAGATACGGGATTACCTGAAAAACGAGATACTTGCTGGATACTTGAAGGACAGCGTAAACACGTCGATCCTTGGGCCGGATGGGACTTACGTTTCGGTGAAGCTCAACGGTTCGGAACGATTTGATTCACAAATGTCATTTGTCGGCGTAGATATTCTTGCCTAAACCGCGGCCGTTCGTTCAAACTTAGCGACCGCGACCCCATCCATCGTTTTACCATACTTGATAGTTAGCCGGGGATATCCTCTCGGCTCTCTTTCCAGTTCCTTCAAGCCGAGATTGCTTTCGGCGGCTTCGATCGCCTCGACTGTTCCTTCGATCTCCATATAGAGACCAAACGGAAGCTCGTCCATTACGACCTCAACGTCATCTAAACGCCAATACTTACGGCGCTTTTCGTAAACCGCTGTGAGACGGTAACCGAGCCGCTCTATGATACGTTCAGTTGCGTCCACGTCACTTACAGTAGTCTCGTATTCGATCTTGTGCTTTGCGCCGTCGTCGGTCTTGATCTTCTCTTTGTAGGTAAGTACCGTGAAGTCGCCGATCTTTCTAAGACGAAGCGTCGCGCCTCGCTCATCCATTTCACCACCGCGATGCTGATAGTTGACCTCAAATACCTCCTTGTCGAAAGCCGCACCGAGTTCAGCGAGCTTTTGCACTATCTCGTCATGCCGTTTGACGGAAAGCTTGTATTTTCGCTCGGTCTCGATGTTCATTTTGGTTTAATGCAAATCAGAGTGTAAGTAATTGCGGTCTAGCTGGCAAACGTGTTCGCTAAGTTGGCGACACTTGACGAATCTGGACGTATATTTGATACTTGAAAAAAAGGTCAGGATTAAAGGCCGAGTCAAGAAAACTTTATAAAGAGGTCATTTTAATGCCATATCCAGAAATCATGATCCACGGAATGCGTGCGGAACTTGCACAGCTAGGGATCGAAGAAACCAAGACACCGGAATCTGTGAAAGAAGCCGTCGAGAACACGGACGGTACATTGATGGTAGTCGTAAACTCGGTGTGCGGATGCGCGGCGGGCGGCGTTCGCCCCGGTATTGCGATGGCTTTGCAGAATTCTGAGGCGAAGCCGGATCGTGCCATCACCGTTTTTGCAGGTGCTGATATCGACGCCACAGACGTCGCCCGCGAATATTTTTCGGGCTACCAACCGTCGTCGCCGTCGATCGGTTTTCTCAAGAATGGAAAACTCGTTCAGATGTTCGAACGCCGCGACCTCGAAGGCCGTCATCCGCTCGCTATAGCAGAAGCCCTGATGAATGCGTTTAATGCTCACTGCACCAGGACCGAAGCGGCAAATAACTAGTTCATTTCAGATCCGACAGAAAGGCCCGGTTCAATCCCGGGCTTTTTTGTCCCCGGACATTGAGTCTAATGTTAAGCGATCTCGGCGATCGGCCGTCCAACCAGATCCGTCACTTCATCTTCGCTAAACGCTCCGCACGTAATTCCGACCGAAAAGAAATTCACTAGTCCCGCGACCGACGCCGCATCGTCAAACATATTCCCCGTCAAGGTCGCTTTTGTTTCCTTGTCGATGTAGCCTCGTAGCCTCGCAGCCTGAGGATACATCTCGGACAAAAAGAACGCGTAAACGGCCGCGTATCTTGCAGGAAGCTGATTCGGATGAAGGTCCCAGCTTTGGTAAAATCCGTCGATCATCGAATTAGTGACGTTTTCAAAATGTCGATGCCACGCCGAGTGGACCACGCGGCGATTCTCTGCTTTCTGGTGTTCGGTCAACGAATCACCTCGATGTACAGGCACGGGCATTACAGTGGTTACGGAATCGACAGGCCGCACATCCGTACCTGCGAGAGCTGTCTGCATCAGATGCCTTGCAAAGCTGCATGCAGGATGCCGGATGTCTTGATGTGCGGCTGCGATCCCCAGCGCAGACGTGTAATCGAATGCTCCGAAGTGTACCGAAGTGCATCGGCCCTTTGCGGCATCAACAAGCCCTCGTACCGCGACACGGCCGCGGGAGTCGATCAGCGAATCGGGCGTTTCTATCATCAGCTCGACGCCGATCGTGTTCTTCCTTAGTTCGTTCTTTCTCTCAAATGACGACAGCCGTTTGCAGAGTTCTTTTACCTGTTTTGCACTTGTGACCTTTGGCAGCGTTACCAAAAGATTCGTTGGAAATTGGACAATGATCTTTTCGGTTAGGTTCGTTAAAAAGAGATCAAGCGTTCTCAAGGCCCTTTCCTTCGTCGCCGCCGAAAGCGGTTTGATCCGAAGACCGCAAAAAGGTGAGTTTCGGCCCTTATTTATCAAAGTCGCAAGTTCGCTCGAAGCCGATATTGCATGGCCATTCTCTTCGTCGTCGCTTCGATAACCATACCCATCTTCAAAGTCTATGCGAAAGTCTTCGATCGCCTCGCGCTTCAATTTTTCGATCGTTTTGTTGTAAACCGTCCATGCGAACCAGGCGCCGTGATCTTGATGACGGATCTTTTCCGGGGCCGCCTTAAGCTCGGCCTCAAGCTGCTTCACGGCCTTGGGGAATGACGGAAGGTGCTCTGCTCCTCGAAGGCGCATAGCGCTAGCAAATACTGC
Source organism: uncultured Chloracidobacterium sp. (assembly GCA_964436265.1). GTDB lineage: Bacteria > Acidobacteriota > Blastocatellia > Pyrinomonadales > Pyrinomonadaceae > OLB17. Next base: position 5,126 of record CAYTDJ010000104.1, read on the forward strand.
GAAGTTCGGAGCGAAAGATCTGACCGAGGCAACTGCAAGCCTCCCTAATTTCATGGGCGTTGCAGATTCAAATCGGTCGGCTCCTCCGTAGACTACGTGAACCGGCGAACGTTTTTGACCGACTCCCGTTTCCGTCGGCGTTTGTTTCTCACTTTCTTTCGAAACAGATCTTTTCCCCATTTTCTTAGAAGATCTCGTCGATCGCTTCCTCCAAATTCCTGACTCCGACTACCCGTATCCCAAGCAATTTCTCAAGGCCTTTCTTGTTCGAATCTGGAATTATCAGTTTCTTGAATCCGAGCGTCTGTGCCTCTCGAGCGCGGGCCTGGGCCTGAAGGACACCGCGAACCTCGCCGGTCAATCCCACTTCACCGAATAATGCGATCTCCGGCGATACCTGAAGATTACGGAAACTAGAAGTTATCGCGGCGATGATACCGAGATCTGCCGCCGGTTCGTCTATCTCCATGCCGCCGGCGATGTTTACAAAAACATCATCGCCGGAGAGCTGAAACCCCAATCTCTTTTCGATGACGGCGATCAGAAGCGACGCCCGGTTCTGGTCAAAACCCTGTGTCATCCTTCGTCCGGAGCCGAACTTCGTACCGCTCACCAACGCCTGAACCTCGACCAGCATCGGCCGAGTACCTTCCATACAAACCGTAACGACCGAACCTGTCGCATTTTCCGGTCTTTCTTGTAGGAAAAGTTCGGATGGGTTCGCGACCGGAACGAGGCCCGAATTCGTCATCTCAAAAACTCCGATCTCATTGGCTGCGCCAAATCGATTCTTGGTCGCACGAATTATTCGGTGATTGTGATGACGATCTCCCTCGAAGTAGAGCACCGTATCAACGATATGTTCAAGCGTTTTTGGCCCGGCGATCGAACCTTCTTTTGTGACGTGTCCCGTCAGAAATACAGGGGTGCCTGTCTGCTTGGCAAACATCATGAATTGTCCCGAGACGTCTCGAACTTGAGAGACGCTGCCCGGAGCCGATTCGATTTTCTCGCTGAAGACTGTCTGTATCGAATCGACGATAACAAGGTCGGGCCGCAGTTTCTCGGTTTCAACAAGAATGCTCTGCAGATTTGTTTCGGGTAGAAGGAATAGATTCTCGGCGTCGATCCCGAGCCGTTCACCTCGCATCTTGATCTGCCTTTCAGATTCTTCGCCGGATACATAGAGTACCTTGATATCCTTTTGGCTCAGTCTGTCAGCTATCTGCAGAACTATTGTCGATTTGCCGATTCCCGGCGACCCACCGATGAGGACCAACGAACCTGCAACGATGCCTCCGCCTAATACGCGGTCAAATTCATCGATCCCTGATGAGGTTCGCGATTCATCCTGCGATTCGATAGAGCCGAATGCGATCGGCGTCGTGTCTCGAGATCTGGCAGTCGTTCCTCCCGCAGAGGCTGCGAAAGCCGATGGCCGAAAGCGTTCTTCGACGTAGGTGTTCCATTCGCTGCAATCGGGACATTGACCGAGCCACTTGCGTGATTGGCGTCCGCAATTCTGACAAACAAAGATCGAAACCGGGTCTTTCGCCATAATTCGAAGAAGTGAACTGTGTATCTGCGTCAATATTATCAGAACCCTTACAAATGACCATTCTGCCAAGCAGGGCCCGAATTTCTGAAAATTCTCACGAATTCGACGTATTTCGAATTCGTGCGGAAATCGTGTTGCTTTCTTAGGTGGATAAGTCGCGGAGTTTAACCGCTATTATCTTTCGTGTTAAGATTTGACTAATGAAGTGGGATGTCCTCATCGCCCGTGTCGGGTTTGTACTGCTGTTGGCGGCGGTCGGTTTTGTATTAAATCCGCTTGCCCATACGACAAGACTCGGCGACATGGATATTTCGTCACGAAGGATATTTTCTGCACTATTGGGTACCGCGATCGCGGCAGCAATGATCGCGTTTGAGATGCGCGTCCGCAGGGCATCGCTAAAGACGCTAATTGGCGCTGCGGTTGGATCGATCCTTGGTATTGTAGGTGCATTCCTTATTGGTGTACTCATTTCGATCCAGAAAGAAGCCGCCGTTTCAGCAGAAACGCAGACGTTCCTTACAATTTCGCTCGCGTTTTTTATGGGTTACGTCGGCCTCATGGTCGGAGCGGCAAAAGGCGATTACATCGATCTTTCGGCTTTAGGCGGCATCTTTTCAGATAAAAACGTAAAGGTCGATTACAAACTACTAGACACCTCGGTGATCATTGACGGCCGCATTGCGGACATCGCCGAAACGGGGTTCCTGGGCGGAACGCTCGTAATTCCCAATTTCGTGCTGAACGAACTTCAGCAAGTGGCGGATTCGGCCGATTCTTCCAAGCGACAGCGCGGACGACGCGGCCTGGATATGCTGCAGCGGTTACGTAATAACAGCAAGCTGGATATCCAGATCGTCGAAACAGATTTCCCGGGGATAAAGGAAGTTGATCTTAAATTGATCGAGCTCGGCAAACAGATGGACGCCGTGATCGTTACAAACGATTTCAACCTCAACAAGGTCGCTCAGCTTCGCGGTGTTCTCGTTCTTAATATCAACGAATTGGCAAATGCTCTAAAACCGGTCGTACTACCTGGCGAAGCGATGCGTGTATTCGTGCTCAAAGAGGGCAAGGAATACAATCAGGGCGTCGCTTATCTCGACGACGGCACGATGGTCGTTATCGACAACGCAAGGCGTCTGATCGGCAAGACCGCAGATATAGCTG
>CAYTDJ010000105.1:0-7830 GCA_964436265.1 uncultured Chloracidobacterium sp.
CTTGCTGGGACAGGAGGCTGATCTCGCAAAGATAAACGAACCGGTCGAACTTGCCCAGCGGATCACCGGGTTTCTGGAAGATCAGGCTGCATGTAAAGAAAGCGGTGAACGAAACAAGCGTACCGCCGCGGAAAAGTATCCCCTTTCCCGCATGGTCGATGCGACGGAAAGACTTTACCGCGAGATACTGGGCATATAATGGCCCGGCAATTAGCTGAGCGGAATAAGGCAAAGATGACAGGTGATATGTTCAGCAGATGATCGAATTCGGAAAAGAAATTTGCACTTCTTACGAAGAAGCGACGAGCCGCGAATGGCTCGAGACCAACGGTATCGGCGGATTTGCGTCCGGCACTATCTCGGGTGTGAACACGAGACGGTATCATGGCCTTTTGACGGCCGCGACCAAACCGCCGCTTGGGCGCATTACGATGCTCTCGAAGATAGAAGAAACGGTTACGATCGACGGCGAGGAATTCGAGCTATCAGCGAATCAATATCCGGGCGCGGTCTCACCGCACGGTTACCAATATCTCGCCTCGTTTCGGCTCGATCCGTTTCCGATCTGGACTTACTCGCTTGGCAAGGTCGATATCGAAAAACGTATCTTCATGGTAAACGGCCAAAACACGACGGTCGTCCAGTATTCCGTCCGTTCAAAAGCGCGTTTCAAGAGACGAGCCATCTCATTGAGCGTTCGGCCGATGCTGTCTTTCGTCGACTATCATCAACTCCAGCATCAGACCGATAGCTTTAACACCGATCTTACGATCAGCGATGGCCTGATCGAGATAAAGCCAGTTGCCGAAATGCCGCCGCTCTGTTTTTCGCACAACGGCACCGAGGTCGCCAAGACCGGCTATTGGTATCGGAATTTTGAGTATCCGATAGAACAGGAGCGGGGCTTTGATTTTCGAGAGGACCTTTTTCAGCCTTTCGAGATATCGTTCGACCTCGGGACATCTGCCTCTCTGATCATTTCAATCGACCCGGGAATTGATGCTGCCCACGCTGCTGGACTTGAAAGATCGGAGATCAAGCGGCGAAAAGCCCTTGTCAAAAAGGCGGCGGCGAAGAACGCCCTTTCCAAACAGCTGGTGCTCGCTGCGGATCAGTTCATCGTGAAGCGGGGCGAAGGGCATACGGTGATCGCCGGCTATCCGTGGTTTTCGGATTGGGGCCGCGACACGATGATCGCGTTGCCGGGGCTGACACTTTCAACGGGCCGTCCCGAGATCGCGCGAGATATCCTACTCGAATTTGCACGCAATGTGTCGCAGGGAATGCTTCCGAACCGGTTTCCCGATGCCGGCGATGAAGCGGAATACAACACGGTGGACGCTACGCTGTGGTTCTTTGAAGCGGTCAGGGCATATGTTGAGGAAACGGGAGATCTGAAATTCGTTAGGCAAAACCTGTACGAGGTGATGGCGGACATCCTCGCCTGGCATCTTCGCGGAACGAGGTACGGTATCCATGTTGATACTGATGGCTTGCTATATGCTGGCGAGCCCGGAGTTCAGTTGACCTGGATGGACGCCAAGGTCGGTGATCATGTCATCACGCCGCGGACCGGAAAGCCGGTCGAGATACAGGCGCTTTGGTATAACGCGCTGAGGATCATGGAAGATCTCGCACTGCATTTTGGCGATGACGAAGATAAGTCGCGATACGATTCAATGGCCGACCTTGCCAAGCTCAGTTTCAATGGTGCTTTCTGGAATAATGAGGAAGATTGCCTGTATGACGTTGTTGAGAACGGATCGCGAGACGGTTCGGTTCGGCCCAATCAGATCTTTGCGGTATCGCTGCCATATGCAATGCTCGATGCGGACAAGGCAAAGGCGGTAGTCGATAAGGTCGAGGAGGAGTTGCTGACGCCGGTCGGGCTGCGGTCACTCTCGCCGAGAGATCCGAAGTATATCCCGATATATATCGGATCGCCGATGGACCGCGATTCGGCCTACCATCAGGGCACGGTGTGGGCATGGCTGATCGGCGGGTTTGTCGATGCATACAGAATGGTTTATCCGGACCGAGAGGATCGAGTGGCAGAGATCTTATCGGGCTTTGAGCGGCATTTGCACGAGGCGGGAGTCGGTCAGATCTCCGAGATATTCGACGCCGAGCCGCCGCATGCATCGAGAGGCTGCCCAGCACAGGCTTGGAGCGTTGCCGAGGTTCTTCGGGTGATGCCCAAGTAACTGTTCAGGTACAATCCGAAGCATGAAAAAGGCGGCCTCCGTAAAGAAGCCGCCTTTTGCATGGGAAAAGGGAGAAACTTGGACCTCTGACTTTTTACTTTCCGCCCGGGCTTGCGAGTTTGCCGATGAGTGTGAATAGCGGAAGGTACATGGAGATAACGATGCCGCCGATGGTGACGCCGAGAAAGGCGATGAGCACCGGTTCGATCATTGCGAGTAGATCGGCGATCGCGGTATCGACCTCTTCTTCGTAGAAGTCGGCGATCTTGCCGAGCATCGCATCGAGAGCACCGGTCTGTTCACCGACGCCGATCATCTGTCCGACCATATGCGGAAAGACCTTGGTCGCCTTTAACGGTTCGACGAAGTTTTCACCGCGTTCGACGCCTGCACGGACCTTCAAGATAGCGTCTTCGATAACGACGTTTCCAGCAGTTTTGGCGGTAATGTCGAGCGACTGAAGGATCGGGACACCCGACGAAAGCAGCGTGGAAAGGATACGCGAAAAGCGTGCGACCGCGATCTTGCGTAGTATCGCACCGAAGATCGGAAGTTTTAGTAGAAGCGAATCGATCTGCCAGCGGCCCTTTTCGGTCTTGTAGTAATAGCTGATGCCGACGCTCGCGCCGATGAGGAACGCCAACAGTCCAAGCCCGCCCCAACCGGCAAGGAAGTTACTGATTCCCATGACGATTCGCGTAGGCAGCGGGAGAGCTTCGCCGGGGCCGAGCAAGCCAATAAAGATCTGCTCGAACTGCGGAATAACGACGATCATGATGACCGCGATCGCTCCGATGGCGACGGCAATAACGGCCGCCGGATAGATCGAAGCGGAAACGATGCTGCGTTTCAACTTCACGACCTTTTCGATCAACGTCGCGAGACGCTGAAGAATGAGGTCGAGCACACCGCCCGTTTCACCGGCCTCGACCATGTGCGTGTAGAGCGAGTCGAATACCTTCGGATGTTTTTCTAGAGCCGCGAAAAGCGTCGTTCCTTCCTCGACATTTTGCCGAACCTGACGCAGCACGTCCTTGAAGAACGCGTTCTGCTGCTGTTCGGCGAGAATGTCCAGACACTGTACGAGCGGCAGACCGGCATCGATCATCACCGAGAACTGACGCGTGAAGACGGCAAGCTCTTTAGCACCGACCTTCTTTCTGCGGCCAAGTTTCGGGATGGAGACGACGTTGCCTTTCTCGGTCGCCTGCGTCATCGTGATCTGCTCACGGCGAAGCAGGCCGCGGAGTTCGTCCTGGCTGGCTGCCTCGCGTTCACCGGAAACGAGCTCGTTCAGGCGATTTCTTCCTTTGAAAACAAATGTTGGCATTGCTTTTTCTAGCTCCTTTTGATTCGGAAAGCCGAAGGTTTCGGCGAAAAATCTAGCTATCTAACAGGAGGACGCTGGCCGACGGGACGTCCCTGAGCATATGGACTGCCGCCTGGTGCGGCAGGTGCCGCAGGCCGCGGTGTGCCGCCGCCGTAAGCCTGGTTTAGGCCCGAACCGCGTTCGATCAGTTCGCGTAATTCGTCCGCGTTCGACGTTCTGTTCATTGCCGCTTCGAGCGTGATGATCTTCTTGTGGTAGAGAGTAGCGAGCGATTGGTTGAACGTCTGCATCCCGAACTTGTCCTGTCCTGTCTGCATCATCGAATAGATCTGGTGGATCTTGTCTTCGCGGATGAGATTGCGGATAGCGGCATTCGGCACGAGGATCTCGAGGGCCATTGCACGGCCGTCGCCCGAGGCTTTCGGAAGCAGGGCTTGGCACATGATGCCTTCGAGCACAAGCGAAAGCTGTGTGCGAACCTGAGCCTGTTGGCCCGATGGAAAAACATCGATGATACGGTTGATGGTCGAATATGCTGAGTTCGTATGAAGCGTTGCAAACGTCAGGTGGCCTGTTTCTGCGATTCGCAGAGCCATTTCGATCGTCTCAAGATCTCGCATTTCGCCGACGAGCACGACGTCGGGATCCTGACGAAGTGCGGTTCTAAGCGCCGAGCCGAACGAATGTGTATCGGCCGCTACCTCTCGCTGGTTGACGACACAGTTCTTGTGGTTATGGAGGAACTCGATCGGGTCCTCGATGGAAAGTATATGATCGTGACGTTCGATGTTTATCTTGTCGATCATCGCGGCAAGCGTGGTCGACTTACCAGAACCGGTCGGCCCGGTAACCAGCACTAGTCCGCGCGGCTTTTTGCACATATCCTGCACTATGGGCGGCAGACCCAATGCCTCGAACGATTTGATCTCGTATGGGATCGCGCGAAACACAGCACCTACCGCACCTTTCTGGTTAAAGAGGTTGGCGCGGAAACGAGACATTCCCTTTAAGCCGAAAGAGAAGTCGAGTTCAAGGTTTTCTTCAAAGCGGTGTTTTTGCGCGTCCGTTAAAACAGAGTAAGCGAGGCGCTTGGTGTCGGCAGGCGTCATCGGGCCGTATTCCGAAAGGGGTTTCAGATGGCCATGGACACGTATCTGTGGGGGCGAGTTGGTTGTAAGGTGGAGATCGGAACCGCCGGCATCCGTCATCTTCTTGAGAAGCTCGGGCAGCGTGATCTGCGATTCGACTGAGGTTGGGTTTTCGAAGCTCATGGTGTGTAAAAAAAGTGGTCGGTGGTCAGTGACCAGTGGTCAGGTGGTGCGACCGTGCCGCCTCTGACCACTGTCCACTCTGAATACTTAGTCTTCGCGGGTTGATGCCTGCTGCGTAGGACGCACGCGGGGCTGGAGTGAATTGATGACCTTTTCCGATTCTTCGGCAATACGGTCCGCGGAATCGACACCGGTGTTCGTCGAGACGCTGTAGATGCGGCCCGCGACCTCGGTGAAGTAGAACATACGCGAGTTAAGGCGTCCGCCGGCTTGCGATTGGGCGACGACCACGTAAACCTTTTTGTCGCCGACCTCTTTCTGATAGTCGTTGACGACCCAGCCGTTCTCACGGATCATGCGATTAATGACCTCGCGGCGAAGCGCCGATGTCGGTACGCCGCCTACGGTTCGGTTGCGGCCGCTGTCAACGGTCTCGCCGGTTGCAGGGCCAACTACAGAGATGGCTGCCGTTCCGCGTCCACCGTCAACAGAGAACTGGATCTCGCTGCCCGAAAGCTGGCCGGGACGCCATCCTTCCGGTGCCGCTTGGCCTGACGGAAGCAGTGCCGCTGCCTGTGTCTCTGCCGGTTTCGCGTTTGGAGCCGCTGCCGGTTTTGCCTTCGGATTCTGCAGTTTGCGAAGCCGTGCAAGCCTTAGCTGACGCAGGCGAAGCGCTCGACGCCGAGCCTGAGCCGCCTTTTTACGGCGCTGATTTGCTCGGTATTGACGCCACCATGCCTTGGAATATTTCTTGTAGTGCTTTTTCTTGTAACGCTTGGTCTTGCGTTTTCCGGCCTCGACAGATTCCGTAGCCAGCGGAACTATCGCTCCGACTCCGATAAGGAGTGCCAATGAAAGTGCGATCGCTCTTATTACCATATTTCCTCCAATTCCTTACAAAACCGTTTCCTTCACAACTTCCTCGATCGTAGTGATGCCTTCCCTTAACTTTGCTAATCCTGATCCGCGAAGCGTGATCATTCCCAGCTCCATTGCTTTCTTGCGAAGCTCGATGGCGCTTGCGCCGATTATGATCAATTCGCGGAGTTCATCGGTTACTTCCATAACCTCGTAAAGGCCAACGCGTCCCTTGAAACCCGTGCCTAGACACGTGTCACAGCCGCGGCCCTTGTAGACCTTCAGCGTCTTTGCCTCCTCTTCGCTGAAACCGATCTCAACAAGTGCTTCAGGAACGACATGCGTTTCCTCTTTACAATCTTTGCAGATGCGGCGAATAAGCCTCTGAGCCTGTATGAGGTTTACAGACGTCGCCACAAGGAATGGCTCGATACCCATGTTCACAAGACGTGAAATGGTAGATGGCGCGTCGTTCGTGTGCAGCGTCGAGAGCACGAGGTGGCCGGTCAATGCGGCCTTGATCGCGATCTCGGCTGTCTCGAAATCTCGGATCTCACCGACGAGGATGATGTTCGGGTCCTGACGCAGGAATGAACGCAGGGCGGCAGCGAAGTTAAGACCGATCTGTTCCTTCATCTGCACCTGGTTGATGCCCTGAAGATTGAATTCGACCGGATCTTCGGCCGTCATGATGTTTGTCTCCGGCGTGTTCAATGACTGAAGCGCCGAATAGAGCGTGTTCGTTTTACCAGATCCAGTCGGGCCGGTGACGAGCACCATACCGTATGGATTCGAGATTGCACGCTTGAATTTCTCGAGGCTTTCCGGCTCGAATCCGAGCTTTGTCATATCGAGCATCAGCTTGTCTTTATCGAGCAAGCGGAGCACGACCTTTTCGCCAAAAAGCGTTGGCAGAGTCGAAACACGGAAATCTAGTTCGCGTGAACGATCATCGACCTTTACCTTGATCTTGATGCGGCCGTCCTGCGGCAGGCGTTTTTCCGAGATGTCGAGTTTCGACATGATCTTCAAACGCGAGATCAGCGGATCGCGAAGCTTCATCGGCGGATGCATCACGTCGTACAACACGCCGTCGATACGGAAGCGGATTCGGAAATCTTTTTCGTAAGGCTCAATGTGTATGTCGGACGCTCCGCGTCGAAGCGAATCGACGAGCAGAACGTTTACAAGACGAACGACCGGAGCGTCCTCGCTGGCGCGGGCGAGCGAGGCGAGATCGATCTCTTCGTTGTCTTCGACGACCTCGAACTCTTCGCCTTCATGCGTTTGAAAGTCGAACTCGTCCAATTTGACGTCCAGGTCGGCTTCCGAGATGCGGTCGCCGTCGCCGCCGTTCTTTCCCACTTTTCCGTTCTTTCCGTTTCGCCCGACCTTCTCCGTTTCGAACGCAATTGCAGCGTCGAAAATATCTATCTGAGTGGAGCCGCTGTAATACTTTCCGATCGCCATCTGTATCGAGGCTTCCGAGGCGATCACGGGTTCGACGTTTAGGCTCGTCATGAACTTGATATCGTCCATGGCGAAAACGTTTGTCGGGTCAGCCATTGCAAGAGTCAGCGTTGCACCGACCTTTGAGATGGGCAGGATCGTGTATTTGAGGGCGACTTCCTGTGAGATGAGTTTTATGACCTCATCTTCGATATGAAAGAGGTCAAGATTGATCGAGGGAACACCGTATTGGCGGGACAAAACTGCAGTAATAACGTCGTCCGAGATCATGCCGAGCTTAACGAGATTTGAGCCAAGCCGGCCGCCGCTATTGCGCTGGTAGTCCAACGCTTCACGAAGTTGCTGCGGCGTCACCAGATTTTCGCGGACAAGAATTTCCCCTAGTTTTGCTGACATTTGATTTGAGCGAGGTTCCTAAAGTGTTGGAGTACTTGAGGAAGAGAGCAGTGGAATTTACTAGCTTTCTTTGGGTGTAGAGACTACAAAGACAACAATGCTAAACACTGTTGCACATCAGATAATAGTTGTTTGTCACCGTCGTGTCAAGATTTCTTTTGCGCAGAATGAACGGGAATCGGTCAGATTGACCGATTCTTAAGGAAGTCGGATCGGGTTGCGGAACTAGGACGGAAGCTCGAGGCCGGCTGCGGACATTAGGTTTGGAGAAAAGGCGGGTTCGCTGTGGTCAAAGACGGCG
>CAYTDJ010000106.1:0-7792 GCA_964436265.1 uncultured Chloracidobacterium sp.
CTGGTTACACACCGCTGCGAAATCGACCGGGACTGTTGATCGAAACAAACGTTTACAAGACCTATAAGTCGCGGGTTCGAGGCACTTATGACGTTTTGAGGTACTTTGTCGAAGAAGCGGGTAATGCAAAGTCGAGCCTCTTCGCGGCAAATCGTGCCGCAGACGCGGAAACCGTCGAGCGCGGAAAAACGTTTGATGAAAAACGGCAGTTCCCGCTGTCGCTGACCACGACAGACAAATCGACGCCGCTTAACTTCAAAGGCGTTGAGTACCGGATGGAAGACAGCAAGATCTCCGGTGGGCGAAGGATCATTTACAGTGACAAACCAATGAACATCACGATCCCGCGTTTTGACGAGGGACGCGTGACAGCGTCTGTCGCTCCGCCGCTTTATTACATCGTTCCGCCGCAGTACAAAGACGTCATCGAGCGGCTAAAGGTTCATGGGATCAGATTCACTACGCTTGCGAAGCCGCATACCCTAGAGGTCGAAAGCTACAAACTCACTGAACCCAAATGGGCGACTAATTCTTTTGAAAATAGGATCACGATGTCCGCCAAACAAGCGGCGATCAAAGAGACGCGAACATACGCGACCGGTTCGGTTTTGATACCAATGGACCAAGAGGCTGCGAGCGTTGCAATTCATCTCCTTGAGCCGAACGGTCCTGACTCATTCCTTTATTGGGGCTTCTTCAATTCGATCTTTGAGCAGAAAGAGGGCGGTTCGGGTTACGTGCTTGAAAAACTTGCGGTCGATATGCTCGCGAAAGACCCGAAGCTGCAAGAAGAATTCGATATGCGTTTGCAAGATCCTGCATTCGCTCGAAGCCCGCAAGCCAGGTTACGCTTCTTTTATGAACGGTCTCCGTATTATCTGAACCAGAAAGTCGGAGTATACCCGGTCGGTCGAATTCTCAAACCTGTTTCATTGAAATAAAAAAGGCGAGAACAATGTCTCGCCTTCTGGATCTTGGTGGAGATGAGGAGGATCGAACTCCTGGCCTCGGCATTGCGAACGCCGCGCTCTCCCAGCTGAGCTACATCCCCGAGAGAAGTGATAGTTTAGAATTGAAATCCGAAAGTTTCAAGCAAAACCTCTATCCCGGACTTATTAACTAACCCACAGTACTTATTGCACGCCGGCCGGAAGAAGCGAACCTTTTGGGTCGGACGCATATGCAAATCCACCCTCGATCTTACCGATCATTCCGTGAAAAAAGATCTCTTCGCCGGAAACGACCACGACAGTGTCGCCTGGGCTGACCTGTTTGTCGTCGACCGGAAATTTGATGACCGTCGCGTTGCCGTTTTCGCTCGCCACGGCTTCGAATTCAAAAGTATCTGCGTCAAAACTGAGTGTCTGTGAAAATGAAACTTCCATTCCAATAGGATAGCGTCAGTTTACCCAAATGACCAACTATCGCTAAATGACCTTTGGAGAATCTATTGGGTAACGAGATCAAAGAACAAAATCGAGTGCGATCGCGTCATGATCCGACAGTGGCGTTCCTTCAGCGTCCTTAAGATGTCCGATCGTTTTTGGCTTTGAGCCTTCGGCTAGTTTGATGCCTTTCCCGGCAAACCAGTCCAAACGGCCAGATACGTGCCCGCCCACGCGGTTGGCCGCCCAAAAAATGAATGGGAAACACCATTCTGGAACCCAATCGCGAAGATTGGTGTTCTTTTCTATACTTTCAACGTGATAATGCAGCGTGCCAACACCGATCTCGTTGAATTCCCTGTAATTAAATCCCCGGGATTCGATCTCGTTGAATAGCCGTTTCTCGAAAAACCGTTCCGGAAAAGGCAGGTGGTTCTTCGCGACATTTTTCGGGCCCATGAAAACCCGCCGCCAATAGCCCAAAATAGCCCGCGTCGAGTTTTGCGAATTAAAGGTTGTCGTATTCCAGTCGCCGCCTATCAGTGTCGGTAATGGTTCGAGCGTTTCGAGATGATCGAGGATAAGTCGCATCTGCATCTGTCGGTGGGCCCGTGAACAGTGTGCGTCCAGATGAACTGTAACCGCTCGAAATGTCCCATGTGGATGTTCGATATCGGCAAATAATGCACGAAGACGGCCGAGTCGTTTTTCCTTGCCCCACATCTTGTCTTTACCGTTTGGAAGCGGGATCGCGTGTACGTTTCGCATCGGCCATTTTGAGAACATCGCAAGTCCGTGGATCGACTTTGTGTTCTCGCCTTCCATTTCCGATTCGACGCCGCTTCCCTTTTGCAACGCGACGTACACCGGCGCAAACGCGTAATTCAAACCAAGCTCTTTCGCGATCTCTTGGGCAACGAACCGGTTCTTGCTTCGGGCCATTCCATAGTCAAGCTCGGTCAGAAGTAGTACATCTTTATCCTTGAGTCCCTCGTGGTTCTTTAGTGCTTCGACTATGCCTTCAAAGACGTTTCCGCGTTCGATGTTCCAGGCGAGGGCCTTGATTCGGCCCTTGTCGCCGCCATCTTGATTCCCCAACGCCGAGAACTCTTCGACTACGACCGCATTCAAGATGCGTTCGGCTTCCCCGCGGATCTCTCTCCATAGCTTCGACGCCTCCATTTCCGGAGTCGATTCGAATTTCAAAAGCTCTGGAAAATGCCGGTTAAGATCGTGATCCAAAATGCCTGGCAAGCTAGTCTGATTAGAAAATGAGGTACTCATCAAAAGATATAGAATACGCGACCGAATCGGCAAAACAAAAAGCGGCCGATGCCGCCTTTCGAATTTAAGTTGTAACCTGTCTAGTCGTCGTATCGCTCTTTAGCAGGAGCAGTAGCAAGAAAGTCTTGCCCGATCCGATCGGTATATGTTTGCAACAGCTCCTTCAGGCGGGACTCTTTCTTTGTATAGAAGATCAGCCCGACATGTTTGGGTTTTGAAACGCGGTAGACTATTTCTTCATCAGTGTAGTGAGAAGTGTCAGGTTCGTCTGTGTTCGCAAGAGCAAGAGCGATACCGGCATAATCTTTTCTCAGCTTTGGAAGTTTGTAAGGATCTTCAACTGTCGCGGTTTCCAATTTTGCCCATTCTCGCCATAGGTTGAAGTTACATGCGTGTTCCAAGACGTTTGCTATATACGCACCGCCTACTCGGCACGCCACTTCAAGCAAGTAGAATTTGCCGTCCTCATCGCTTTGAAGAAACTCGGCATGTGAAACCCCGCGATCATACTTAAAGGCTTCAAGAAGCTGCGAATTCAACTTCTCAAGTTCTTTGCGTTCCTTTGCTCGATACGGAACGATCGATGTCGTGAAAACCCCTCCGTAATGAGTAACGCTGAACGGTGGTGTGCCGTATTTGCTTACTCCGCAAGCGAGGACCTTTCCATTTTCGACTATCGAATCAACGTGATAAACACTGCCCTTTATGAAACGTTCAAGCACGAATTGCGACGGGTGATCCCGCCAATTGTTGCGGTTATCCAGATCGGTCAATACGTCCCAAACCTGGCCTGCGGTTTCGCATTTGCGTATGCCGAAAGCCGAAACCTCGTACCTCGGCTTTACTATGAGCGGGACCGGCACACGCTGCAGATAATCATCTATCTGTGCTTTATTGAATACGCCGGTGTATTCGGGACATGGAATACCGGCGGCATTTGCGATGTTTCGCATCGACAGCTTGTCGCGGAACCGAAGCGCATGCGAACTCGACATCCCGCCGATCTGTAAATGTTCACGGGTTCGGGCGGCGGTCATTACATCAAACTCATCCAGTCCGACGACCCGGTCGATCTTGTTGGAGCCGGCGATGTTTGTGATCGTGCGTACATATTCGTCCGGCGACGCATGATCTTCCACCGTTTTCACATCGTTCAGCGCGGTCCATACCCACGGTTGATCGAGCAGCTTTTTTCGAGTCAGAAGCGTGACCTGCCAGCCGGCGTTCTGGGCTTCCTCGAGAAATTCGTTTCCCTTGAACTCACTGGCGATGCAAACGATGTGATTCTTCATACGGAACGCGGACGCCCTCGCCCGCACATGATTTGTAACGGACAAGAGTGCCCGCGGTCCTCTATTTCCTCAAAAAACTATCCACGCTCCAGTCACCTGCGCCCTTGAGAAGAAAGGCGAGAGCGACAAACAGATACATAAAAGCCAATTCCTGTTTATTGAACGGATCGGCGCCATGCACACCGACAAGTGCGACCAGCATCGTAAACGCAATAAAGAAACTCGAAAGCCGAGTCAAAAGCCCAAGGGCAAGAAAGATACCGCCGAGAAACTCAGAAAGTCCGGCTGCCCAGGCAAACACGATCGGCATAGGAAAGCCGAATTCCGCGGTTCGATTGATCAAGCCCTCGCTCGGCGGCAATTTTCCGATACCATGAGCAAATGCGAGCGCAACGCCCGTGAAGATCCTTAAAAGTGTCAAGCCTGCGTTCGCGATGTACGATAATCCCGATTCGCCGCCAAAGAGAATAGTCTTTACCAACGGTTTAATTCTCCCTCGATTGGTTTATTTTGTGTCAAAAGAATGGCACAATTCGAGGTTAAAGACAATAGGTAACTCTGCCAATCTGAGCAGTGCATCGTATTGAAATACTTGGATTTGAGGTCTTTTGAATGGGCGATATTGACATAGCCAATCTACTTAGCAACCTGATCGTTTATATCGTGGTGCTCTTGTTAGCGATATCAGCCCACGAAGCCGGCCACGCGTGGATGTCGTACAAATACGGCGACGACACAGCGTACTTGCTTGGCCGGGTTACCTTGAATCCTGTGAAACACACCGATCCGATCGGTACGTTGCTGATACCGATCTTGAGTTTCGTTTTCGGCGCCATCGGCGGAGCTTTTGCGAGCGTTCCGCTGATGGGATGGGGCATCCCGACACCCGTAAATCCGCGAAAATGGACTAACTACAAGCAGGCCAACGTTATGGTATCGATCGCAGGGATCGGCGCGAACCTTATTCTAGCGACAATTGGTTTTGCGATATTCAAGGTATTGGTCGCGACAGGTGTATTCACGGTTTTAAACTTCAATGGACAATACCTTGTGGATGCGGGTTCACTTGACCCGTTACTGATGCTTATTCGGTATCTAATCTTCTTAAATATTTCACTTGCGATCTTCAACCTACTTCCATTTCCACCGCTCGACGGAAGCAAGGTGCTTTCAACATTTCTCCCGGAGAGCTTTCAACCGATATTCAACCTGCTTGAGACCTATGGTTTCCTGATCCTTTTGCTGCTGATCTATTGGGGACTTATCGGGATGATCATGCGGCCGGTCTATACATTCGTTCGCTACCTATTGTTGACCCCTTGGTTCTAAGACTATGCCGGTAGTGTTCATCGCCCAAGGATTCAAGTTCTTTTTCTTCTCGAACGAAGGCGACCCGAGAGAGCCACTGCATATTCATGTCCGGAAAGAGCAAAACTTAGCCAAGTTTTGGATCGCGCCTGAAGTACGTCTCGCAGATTCTTATGGCTTCTCCGCCGTTGAGCTTAACAAGATCCGGAAAATTATTGATAATAAAAAGGCGGAAATTGAGGACGCATGGAATGAGCACTTCAACTCTTGAGGGATTAGCAACATCGGTTACTTTTGACACCAATAATATGTGGGTGAGCTTGTCCGATGGCCGCCAGCTTGGTATTCCTCTTGCATATTTTCCGCGTCTTGCCAAAGCTACAGCAGCTCAGAGAAAGAACTATGTGATAAGTGGCGGTGGCATTGGGCTACATTGGGATGATATTGACGAGGACATTTCGGTACCCGCTCTGTTAGCCGGGCGTGTCGATCGTTCGATTCATGGCAACAAACGAACAAAAAAGGCCGCATAGATCGAGGCCTCGCCCAAAACCTTATAATGAAAAAGCGTATTTTTAGTGGAGCGCAGCCCACCGGACAGCTCCACATTGGAAACTATCTCGGCGCGTTGAAGAATTGGGTCGCGCTTCAGGACGAGTACGAGGCGTTTTACTGCATCGTCAATCTGCATGCGATAACGCTGCCGCAAGATCCGGCGACGCTTAGAAAAGCAACCCTCGATCTCGCCCGGATCTATTTAGCAGCGGGTGTCGATCCTGAAAAGTCGACCATCTTCATTCAATCGGATGTTCCAGAACACGCTGAGTTGACGTGGGTGCTGTCCTGCATTTCCCGTATGGGCGAACTTGAGCGGATGACGCAGTTCAAAGACAAAGGAAAAGGCAACACGGAACGGGCCGGCGTCGGCCTCTTCACCTATCCGGTTCTGATGGCCGCCGACATTCTGCTTTATCAGACCGACCTTGTCCCGGTAGGCCAGGATCAAAAGCAGCACCTCGAATTAAGCCGCGATCTTGCCGAGCGATTCAATCGTGATTTCGGCGAAACGTTCAAGGTCCCTGAACCTTATATTCCCAGGGCCGGTGCGAGCATCAAATCGCTGCAGGACCCGGAAAAGAAGATGTCGAAATCGGACGAAAACCCGAATGGCTCGATCTTTTTGCTCGATGACCCAGACACAGTGACCAAAAAGATCAAGCGGGCCGTTACGGATTCCGGCACGACCATCGAATTTGACGACTCGCGGCCTGCGATAAGTAATCTGCTCTCGATCTATCAGATACTTACCGAAAGATCAGCCGAAGAATGCGTCGCACATTTCGAAGGAAAGGGATACGGCCATTTTAAGACGGAACTTGCAGAGGTCATCGTTGAATTCCTCCGCCCCTTCCAGGATCGCATTCGCGAATTTGACGACGAAACTTTGCTGTCGATCCTAAAACCGGGAGCAGAGAAAGCCCGTTCTATTGCAGCCGATACTCTTCGGAAAGTCTACGAGCGTATGGGAATCGTCGGCTGATCCGCCAATGATACGCACATCAAACATATCTGCTTTATCGCGATAGAGCGTGCTATAATTGTCCCCATATCTTGCCCTAATAATTGAAATTCCGGTTCAGTTCTGCCGGGAATCTCTCGATTTCCCGCGTGCAAAAGGAGACATTATGGACGCAGTAAAGAAGTCTTTCGACATTCCTAAGTTCAAAGAACAATACGAGAATTACATCAACGGAGAGTGGGCCGCTCCGAAAAGCGGCGAATATTTCGACGTGATCTCGCCGGTCGACGGCAGATCGTTTACAAAGGTCGCCCGATCGAATGAAGACGACATTGAAGCAGCACTCGATGCAGCGCATGCCGCGTTTGAAACGTGGGGAAAGACCTCGGCAACCGAACGCAGCAATATGCTGCTCAAGATCGCCGACCGAATGGAGCAAAACCTCGACCTGCTCGCGCGGGCCGAAACATGGGACAACGGCAAACCGATCCGCGAGACGATGGCTGCCGATCTGCCGCTCGCCATCGACCATTTCCGCTATTTCGCGAGCGTGATCCGTGCTGAAGAAGGTTCGGCGAGCGAACTCGACCAGAACACACTTTCGGTGATCATCAAAGAACCGCTCGGCGTTGTCGGCCAGATCATCCCGTGGAACTTCCCGCTTCTGATGGCTACCTGGAAGCTTGCACCGGCGCTCGCAGCCGGAAACTGCGTTGTCATTAAGCCTGCTGAGCAGACTCCGGCGAGCATTCTGGTCTGGATGGAACTTGTCGGGGACCTGATCCCGAAAGGCGTGTTGAATATCGTCAATGGATTCGGCGTCGAGGCCGGAAAACCGCTTGCGACCAATCCGCGGATCGCGAAGGTCGCGTTTACGGGCGAGACGACGACCGGACGTCTGATCATGCAGTACGCATCGCAAAACCTTATCCCCGTCACGCTCGAACTGGGCGGCAAATCGCCGAACATCTTCTTTGAAAGCGTAATGGACGCAGACGATGAAT
>CAYTDJ010000107.1:0-7790 GCA_964436265.1 uncultured Chloracidobacterium sp.
CGGTTTATTCATAGCAGCCAATGCAAGGGCGAACCAGTGATGCGCCTGAGCATACGAAGGATTTGTTTGAATCGACCGGCGAAATTCGAGCTCTGCTCCGCTGCGATCTCTCTCAAAATAGAATTTGATGTATGCGAGGGAAGCATGCGCTTCAGCGAGTTCATCGTCTATCGACAGAGCGGTCAAGGCATATTCCCGGGCCTTGGAATAAGCGTCTTCCGGAGGACGTATGTCATAAAGATTCAAAAGAGAATGGGCATCTGCTAGACCGACGAACGCAGGGGCAAACCCGGCGTCATCCTTGATGGCCGCCGCAAATGATGCAATCGCACGTCTAAGACCTTCCGAGGTTCGATTAGCCATTTGGCTGCGGCCGATCAAATATTTCTCATAGGCAGATGCACTTTGCGTATAACTCTTTTCAAGCTGCCGAAGTTCCATCGGAAGCGGTTCTATTTTGAGCGATCGCCAAAATCGATCAGCCACCTTCGACTGAAGTTCAAAGTAATTTCCGGTATCAGACCTAAACGTTTCATCCCATAATACCGTGCCGGTATTTGCATTAAGCAGTTCGACTTCCAAAACCGCGGAACCAGTCTCATTACGAATCTCCCCTTTCATCACAAACGAAACACCGAATCCAGACGCGATCTCCGTGACATCTCGGCCGGCAAGCGACCTTCCGGTGTTCGCGGAAAGTACGCTGATGGATTTGATGTTTCCTAGGCGCTGTGTAAGAGCATCAGCAAGACCGACACCGATCGTCTCAGTTGCAGGATCGTTCCCGCGAAAAGGAAGGACCAAAAGGGCGGGATTCTGAAATCCTGCTGACTTCACGACGACCATCTTTGGATCGGACGGTGCATTGAAATAGTAAATAGACCCGATCGCAGTTAACGCGGCCAGTGTAATTACCGCGGCTGAGACCCACCTTCTCAAGCTGTGAGTACTAAATTCGACGGTTGCTCCATCTGCGGTTTGATGCCCCTCATCTATGACAAGAGTTGTCAGATCGTGCATCCGATCGCGGCCTCCGCCGCCGCTTCCGACCGGTCGTGGAGAATTTAGGAGATTTGTTCCGCTTAATGCAAAGTTGACGAAAAACTGCCGGTACCCTATTTCTTCAAGGATGCTGTTAAATTCACTGGACTCACGAACCAGGCTTAACGCGGGATCAACGCCCATCCAGTTAAGCCAGGCTTCCTTACGTTCATATGCCTGCTTAAGACAGGAGATCACGTTTTCCTTATCGTCTAGAAAAGCGTAGACCAACGAGACCTGGTACGGAGAGACAAACCGTTCTTCAGCCAGTTTGCCGAGCTCTACGAGTTTTTGACGCGAAAGATCAGTTTGTCCATCCGCCGCCAAACACTCGGCCTCTGCTAGCAGACTGAAAACACTTTCGCCCATCAGTTCTTTGGCCCTTTGATTCTCTATTATCGCCTCTTTTGTTCGCCCAATGATCCGGTAAATTTTGCTCAGGCCGTAATGGCCGAATGAATAATCAGGAAAGTCCTCGATCACCTTTTGATATATCTTGATAGCTTCGTCAAATCTTCGCGCATAATACAGGCCCCATCCTACGTTGTGGTGATTGAAAGGGGTCAGTGGATCAAGCTCGACTCCTCTTCGCGCAAGGTCAAGTGCTTCGTCGAACCTACCCTCGGTGTATAGCACTATCGAATACCAAACATATGCGACAGCGTTGCCGGGGTTTAGCTCAATCGCCTTCTTGAGGTGTTTCTCAGCACCTGCCCAATCATATCGGCCGGCATGAAGTGAAAACCCCAACGTTGCATGTGCCTCCGAGAGTTCGGGATCGAGTTCCACGGACCGTGAAGCTGCTTCTATAGCGGGCAGATAACACTCCTGCGGTGGGAGAACACCGATGATTCCGAGCCAATTGTAATAATCGGCGATGCCGACATAGGCAAGGGCGTACCCCGGGTCGGCAGCTATGGCAGAGTGAAAACTGACAAACGCCTTTGCAAGGCCCTCCTCAGTGAAACTGTTGAAATGATATCTGCCTCTGAGATATTCTTCGAAAGCTTCCGGGCTATCCGTTCCGCGTTTGGCGATCTCACCCACGTCGCTTCCCGTTAGCTGGGGAAGTAGGGCTTCGATTACCTTACTTGCTAGTGTATCTTCAAGGGTTAAAACGTCGGTCAGCTTTTCATCGATCGATGTCGCCCAAATCGCAGAGTTCTCGCCTACATTCAAAAGCTGAATAGTCACTCTTAGACGATCGTTCGCCTTTTTAATGTTCCCATCGAGAATTAGATCCACGTTAAGGTCACGACCTGCACTGATCGGGTCGAATACTGTATCGCCAAACGCCAGAATTGAACTAGTCGGGCGAACAACAAAGCTACGGATCTTACTGAGCCGAGCGATCAACGCATCCGTTAGGCCAAGACCTAGAAATCTATCGTCTGTATCGCCGCCGACACCAAGATTGATAAATTTGAAAGGAAGCACCGCGATCGCCTTACCGCGTTCTTGTTTACGCTTTCCATTTGTTCTCGAGGCGCCCCCAGACCTACTGAATTTCGGTGCTTCGATCGGCGCTCCATTCAAGTAGCGCGTGACGTCTTTGGAGAATTCCTTAACATTCAGATACCGGTCTTCAGGACGTTTTGAAAGGGCTTTCATAATGACGTCATCAAGACCTTCCAATAGTGCTGATCTAAGTTCCTCCGGGGAACATCCTCGGCACTCACAAACTTTCGAATCGTCGGAACCGTATTGTGACAAAAGCCGATCGGGGAGTTGCAACGCCTCACTTGGCAACGGCGGCATAACATCACAGACCGCCTGGGAAACTTCATGAATTGACCTGCCGGCAAGGGCGTATGGACGATGTCCTGTGATCAGCTCATAGAGTAGTATCCCCAGCGAATATATGTCGCTAGAGGGCGCAACATCCTGCCCCCTAACTTGTTCCGGACTCGCGTAGTCCGGAGTCATCATTCTCAACATCGATCCTGTTGGATTCAACGACTCGTGGATCAGTTCCGGGTCGAGGATCTTTGCGATCCCAAAGTCGAGGAGTTTCGGCGCACCACTCTGATTTATAAGTATGTTACCGGGTTTGATATCCCGATGGACGATTTGACGTTCATGAGCGTATTCGACCGCCGAGCACACTTTTTGAAATAGCTTCAATCTATCTCGGATCGACAGTGTCTTCTGGTCGCAGTATTTATAAAGCGTTTCGCCTTCGATGTACTCCATAACGAAATATGGAGTTCCATCCGCGGTGGTTCCACCATCCAATAATCTTGCAATGAACGGATGTTCGAACGAGGCGAGGATCTGACGTTCATGACGGAATCGGCGAACGATGAAGTCCGAATCCATGCCTCGTTTAATAAGCTTGATAGCGACCGTCTGTTGAAATTCACCATCGGCACGCTCGGCTTTATAGACGGTTCCCATTCCACCTCGGCCTATCTGTTGGTCGAGTCTGTAAACCCCAACTTTGCGCCCGATCATCTCGTCAATACCAGCCTCGGAGTTTGGTACAAGAGACTTCGATAGCTCGCGCTTTGCCGAAGTATTCAGGAAATTGCTGTCCGTCCAGATGGGTACTTCGATGAAACTGTCCGAAGAGTCTAGGCTCGAAAGGAGAGCTTGGACTTGGCCGAGAAGTTCCTGATCTGTGCCGCATCGCTCGTTCAAAAAGCGCTCTCGTTCCTCAGCCGGTAGGTCTACCGATTCATTGAAAAGCCCTTCGACTAATTTCCATCGTTCAGGAGACATGTATCCTCAATTATATCTGCTTTTCAAATTTCGGCTATTTTCGAGAAATCTCCTCGATGTTTATCTCTGATTCCGAACACAAGAGCGTTAAAACTTGTTGATATAGAGATTCGAATCGCATATAATGCTTGTGGCAGAGCTCCCATCCCGCCCGCCAAAATGCCCGACAAGTCTAAGAAAGTCAGTCTTATCTACTTTGTTATCGCCACACTGTTACTTGTGGGATTAGTGCCGCTTGTCTTGACCGGTTGGCTCCTTTCTGGACGCTCTGGCCGGGAACTTCGGGCCGTTGAAAACCGTTACCAGATCCAGTTGGTGCAAGAAAAGGCGAGTCAGATCGAAATGTTTGCCCAGAGATACGGTGACCTTGTACTAAGCGTAGGTAACGCATTGGAACTTGCTAATAACTCGGCAATACTATCGTCTTCGCAAACTGAACAGCATCTTAGCCAGGCTCTCAAACAGGATCCAAATCTATTGGCTTTGTATTTGAAGCCTTTGGACGCCGAGTCGTTGTCTTTGTTCAGGCCGGGAGTCTTTGCCCCCGGCGAATTTGAATCTGTGATCAACGACGCGTCTTCAAGGTTATCAACACAAGAATTACTTATCGGGCAACCGTTAAAGCTATCGCAGACCGGCGAGTATGCGATAACGATGGCCTCGCAAGTAACTATCGACAACCGGACCGTAGCATCCGTGATCGCAGTCGTTTCCCTCAAGGATATTTCCCGTAATGTTGTTGGTGTTACTCCGACAAGTGAAGACGAACTGTGGAAAGCAGGCTTGCCTATCGTTTTTGTTGTAGATCAAAACGGCACGGCATTTTTTCACCCCGATGCGGCATTGGTGGACAACAAAAGGTCAATGAACGATCTAAAGATCGTGGATGAATGGCGACAGTCAAACAGTCAGATCCAGTCGGGACTCGTCCCTTTCACCGCTAATTATAAAGGCGTCTCGCATGAAATGATCGGGGCCTATTCAACTGCGCAGCTGGGTAAGAAAATGAGTCTTGGCGTGATCACGATGCAGGACGAAGCCAAAGCACTCGCATCAGTTGGAGAAATGAGATCTCAGACATGGATGATCAGCCTTGCATTTGCTTGCGTAGCACTGTTCATCGGCATGATCGCCGCCCGAATGCTAACAAAGCCGATTCACGACCTATCCATAGCGGCTCAGAACATTGCAGGTGGAGATCTATCTACAAGAGTCGATTCACGAAACATCACAGAGATCGGAACACTCGGGGCCTCATTCAACCTGATGGCCGACGAGCTTGAAGAATACATCGCACGACTCGCGAAAGCTGCGACGGAGAACCGCGAGCTTTTTGTCGGAACGGTGAAAGCCCTCTCGGCCGCGATCGACGGAAAGGACAAGTACACACGAGGCCATTCGGAGCGTGTTGCCCGTATCTCTGTTGCAATTGGCAAACAACTTGGGATGTCCGAGACGGACCTTGAAACATTACGTATAAGCGCGCTTCTCCATGACGTAGGTAAGATCGCGATCGATGACAACATATTAAAGAAACCGGCCGCCCTCACGGATGAGGAATTTGCGATCATGAAGACACATCCGGTAAAAGGTTACAAAATAATGTCGCAGATACCTGCTATGAAAGACTTTCTACCCGGTATGTATATGCACCACGAAATGGTGAACGGGCAGGGTTATCCTCAAGGACTGACCGGGGATCAGATCCCGCTTCAAGCAAAGATCGTCTCAGTTGCCGATACTTTTGATGCGATGACGATCGACCGGCCTTATTCAAAGGGTATGTTGTTGCCGGAAGCAATAGAGCGTATTCGTAGCTTTGTTAATACACGCTACGACGGGAATGTTGTTGAGGCGCTTGTACGCGGTTGTGAATCAGGCGAGATCGGGCGAGGGGTTGTTCAATATATGGCGAATAATCAAGATACACCATCAGTGAATGTCCCAAAGGGCACGGACCTCAAAGTTGCTTAAACACACATTACAAGTGCGGTATGCAAGAACAGAATCTTAACGAGATCTGGCAAGTCGATGTCAACGGGACCGTTTATGAGGCCCCGTTTGTTGAACTTGGCGATTGGATCGACGGCGGATCACTTCTTCCGGAGGACAAGGTCCGAAAGGGAAATCTCCGCTGGATAGAAGCAAGGAAAGTGCCGAGTCTTGTGCCTTTCTTCAATGCGAAAGCCAGCGGACAACCAATGCCAATGTTCGTGAATACGACAGTTGCCGAACCGCCGGCCGCTAATTCCGAGCCTCCCACGGGGTTTGAACCTCACATCGAATCAAGCCCGTTCTCTAACAATTCTGAGGTTCAGGCAGCCGATTCCGGACAAATGCCAGGTCCCGAAGTATGCGTTCTTCACACCGAAATGGAGTCTTTCTATTTGTGTGACGGATGCGGGAGCGGACTCTGCAAAGCCTGCCCTAAGTCGTTCGGTGGAACAGTTAAAATATGTCCATTGTGCGGGGCAATGTGCCGACCAAAATTAGAGGTTGCCGCGGCCAAATCCCAAACTAATCAAAAACTCGCAGCGTTAGCGGACGGCTTCGGTATCGCTGATTTTTTTTCCGCCTTGGGCCATCCGTTCAAATTCAAGGTCAGCCTATTTTTCGGTGCTGTAATGTTTGCGGCCTTTTCACTTGGACAATCGGCATCTGCGCTCGGCGGAATTTTCATGATGGTGTCAGCTATCTTTTGTATGATGCTTGCGAATATGCTGACATTTGGCGTCTTGTCTCACACTGTCGACAATTTTGTTCAGGGAAATCTTGAAGAGAACTTCATGCCGAGCTTCGAAGAGTTTTCGATCTGGGATGACGTGGTACATCCGTTCTTCCTAAGCATAGGAGCATACCTCTCCTCCTTTGGTCCGTTCATATTGGTAGCTCTGATCGGATTCTATTTGGTCACGAGATCGATCAGTTCGCAAGCGGAAATCGTTAAGGCTGAATTAGAGAGGATCCCCGGCACACAGGTTTATGCCGGACGAAAGCTAACCGAGCAAACCGGCGAAGTGAAGGATGTTCTGAAAGGAATAAAACAGCGGGAACAGGAACGGATAGCGGTCATTACGGAATCGGCGGATGCTGCAAATTCTGATTCGCTTTTGGACGACTCCGATCGGCCCGTAATAGATCGCGAGTCAAAGGAACAGGAAGAACTTTGGGCTATGGCTCAGGAAAGCCGAAAGGTCCAGCTTGAGTCTGCTTTGGGAAAATCTCCCGAAACCGAGGCACGTGAACAGTCAGAGTTGCTTAAAGGATTCTTGAGTCTTGCCGCGCCATTGGTAGTTGTGGGATTTCTAACATTCATCTGGGGGCTGGTAATGTTCCCGGCGTCCTGTGCAGTCGCCGGCTACACACGGTCATTCTTAGCGACGATAAATCCACTGGTCGCCCTAGACACCATGCGAAGATTAGGTCTCACTTATGTAAAGATCTTGGTTATGTGCGTGGCCTTACTCTTTTTATCGATTCTCGTTAGCGGGATCTTGTCAATGATCTTCGCACCATTTGCACTTCCGGGAATGGGAAATCTCCCGGCCAAGGGGTTGGGAAGCATGTTCGGATTTTATCTCACAGTTGTTTTTTCCTGCATTCTTGGTTACGCACTATTTAAGTCTCAGGACAAATTGCAGCTTCGTGCTTAGGACGGAGTGTCAGATTAATGAAAAGAACGCCCGTTACTCGACGGGCGTTCTTTTTTGTATAATCGGAAATTTGCGAAAGGTGAAGCGTGGTACGCATTTCATATGGCATTTTTTTGGAAACGTAATAAGCAAGACAGTTTCTCATCATCGGTTCTCGGTCTAGATAGATCGATCGAGGAACTTAAGGCCCAAGAGGAGGCGGTCGAAAAGGAGATCGGCGTCCGGTTTACGAACGCGATAGCTAAGACGCGCGATTCAATAAATACGCGACTTGATACGATCTTTGAAGGGCGAAAGCAGATCGATGAACAGCTACTCGATGAACTTGAGGAAATGCTCATATCGACCGACATTGGTGTACAGACCACGATGCAG